>JBBQKY010000178.1:0-5358 GCA_038327385.1 Propionibacteriales bacterium | reverse complement strand
GCGGCCTCCGGGTGGTCCCGCGCCAGCAGTCCGGCGGCAGCCAGCACATAGTCGGTGTCCAGTACGACGCGTGGGCTGCGCGGGACGAGCCACCCGCCGTCCCCGCCGTCTCCCGTCGCGGACGCCAGGACGCGGAAGGCGTCGATCGTTGTGTTGTGGCGCAGCACGCCGCCAGATCCGACGAGAAGGTCGACCTTCCGGAGGTCCTTGCCGTTGCGTTCGACCAGCCGCCCGCTCGGGCTGAAGACGACCTGCTGGCGACCCGCGTGCCGTCGTACCGCGAGGGTGACAGCCAACGAGGCCATGCACAGGTCGTCGCGCGTCTCCTCGACAGAGGTGGGCACCAGGCTCGGGTCGTCACGACGTGCCCGCGCCGCCGCGAGCACGCTGCCGGAGATGTCGAAGCCGGCGTCCAGGCCGGCCTGCACCGTCGGGACGGCGCTCCACCGCATGCCGAGGTCGCCTTCGACCGTGCGGCTGACGGGCACCGTCGCAACCACCTCGCGGCTGAGCTCGGTCTCCGAGTCCTGCTGAACGACCGAGTGGACATCCGTGGTCGCACCACCGACGTCCACTACGACAACGTCCCCGGCTCCCGGACGATCGGGTCCGAGCCCGGCTGCCAACAGTTCGACAGCCGTCAGCACGACGTCCGGTGTCGCCGCTTGCACCATGGCCGCGAAGTCGGCGCGCTTCGAGAGGTGCTTCCCGCCGATCACGTGCCGCAGGAACATCTCGCGGATCGCCGCCCGTGCACCCTCCGGGCGAAGCACCCCGATCTTCGGGACCACGTTGTCCGTGGTGACGAAGGGCACCCGTCGCGCCGCGAGAAGCGCGCCCGCCTCGGGTGTGGCCTCGGCATTTCCCGCCACGACGACAGGGCCGCTCCACTGCGCACCAGCCACCGCCTTCGCGTTTGCCAGCAGCACGTCGGCATTCCCACCATCGGTTCCGCCCACCAGCAGCAGGACATCGGGCCGGCTATGTCGTACCGCGTCCAGGTCGACGTCGTACGACGAGACGTACACGACGTGACCGCCGCTGGACAGCGCCACCCGCCGACCCGCCTCGGCGGTCACCAGCTCCTCGTTGCCGACGACAGCAACCCGTAAACCTCCCCCGGCGGACGAGCACGCCAGCACGGGCACATCGGCCTCGTCGCCGTCGGCCGCCGCGCTCAGCTCGGCACGGGCGGCGTCCCAGCCGTCCAGCAGATCGGTGTCGATCGTGGTCCGGTGCGACGCAGTGCCAAGGAGTTCTCCACTGCTGGTGTCGACCAAGGCAGCTTTGGTGAAAGTCGAGCCGAAGTCCACGCAGTAGACGAGCCCCATGCTGGCGACTCAGCCGGCAAGCATGGTCTCGAGGTCGGCGAGCAGGTCGCGCGACGACTCGATGCCGACCGAGAGCCGGACGAGGTCCGCCGGCACCTCGAGCGGTGATGCGGCCACCGAGGCATGCGTCATCGTGGCCGGCAGCTCGACCAGCGACTCTACGCCGCCGAGCGACTCCGCAAGCGTGAAGATCTCCGCTCGCTCGCACACCGCCCGCGCTGCCGCCTCGCCGCCTCTGACACGGAACGAGACCATGCCGCCGAACCTGCCCATCTGCGCCGACGCCACCTCATAGCCGGGATGGCCCTTCAGGCCCGGGTACCACACCGCGGAGACCGCCTCGTGGGCTACCAGCGCCTCCACGACCTGCTCGGCGTTGTCGCAGTGCCGTTCCATCCGCACCGCCAGAGTCTTCAGTCCCCGCAGGGCGAGGTAGGAGTCGAAGGGGCCGGCGATGGCTCCGGTCGAGTTCTGGAAGGCGGCAAGCTCCGCCCCCAGCTCGTCGGTAGCCGTGACCACGGCACCGCCGACCACGTCGCTGTGCCCGCCGATGTACTTCGTGGTCGAGTGGATGACGATGTCGGCGCCGAGGGTCAACGGCTGCTGGAGGTACGGCGTGGCGAAGGTGTTGTCGACGAGGAGGAGGGCGCCGCACTCCTTCGCGATCCGCGCGACCGCGGCGATGTCGGCGATGCCGAGAAGCGGATTGCTCGGCGTCTCGATCCAGATGACCCGAGTCCGTCCCGGCTGGAGGGCGCTGGCGATCGCCTCGATGTCCGATCCCTCTGCAGGCGTGTGGTCGAGGCCCCACGGCTCGAAGACCTTCTTGAACAGGCGGTACGTCCCGCCGTACGCGTCGGTGGGTATCACGATGTGGTCGCCGGGGGAGCAGAAGGAGCGGATCACGGCGTCCTCCGCCGCCATGCCCGAAGCGAACGCCACAGCTCGCGGGCCTTGCTCCAGCGCCGCCAGGCACTCCTCGAGCGCCCGCCGAGTGGGGTTGGCGGTGCGCGAGTACTCGTAGCCCTGGCGTAGGCCGCCAACCCCGTCCTGCTTGTAGGTGCTGGTCGCGTAGATGGGAGTGGTGACAGCGCCGTTTGCCGCGTTGGCGGCTTGCCCGGCATGGATCGCCAGCGTCTCGAAGCCCTTGCCGGTCAGGTCCGTCATATCGTGAAGCGTAGTCGGCGCGAGCTTGCCGGGCGTCCACGGAGTCGAGCACGGTTGCGGCCATTCGAGCGGACGTCCGGAAGTCTCGGCCAGACTGGGAACCGTGAGCCCCAGCCCCAGGGACGGCCTTCCCGTCCTGCCTTTCCCGTCGGCCGCTGAATGGGAGGCCTGGTTGGTCGCCAACCATGCTGACGCTCCCGGAGTGTGGCTGAAGATCGCCAAGAAGGCCGCTGGCATCCCGACGGTCACCTACTCGGAGGCGCTGGACGCCGCGCTGTGCTTCGGCTGGATAGACGGCCAGAAGGCGGCGTACGACGAGAGCTTCTTCCTGCAACGCTTCACGCCGCGCAGGGCGCGCAGCAAGTGGTCGAAGATCAACGTCGACCGGGTCGCCTCCCTGGTCGAAGCCGGCCGGATGCAGCCGGCAGGGTTGGCTCAGGTCGAGAGCGCCAGGGCCGACGGTCGGTGGGACACGGCGTACGGCGGCTCAGCCACGATCACCGTCCCTGACGACCTGCAGCAGGCGCTCGTCGCGAACCCGGCCGCACTCGAGTTCTTCGCCACCATCAGCAAGGGCAACCGTTACGCGATCCTTTACCGGGTTTACGACGCCAAGCGGCCCGAAACGCGCGCCAATCGGATTGCCACCTTCGTCGAGATGCTCGCGGAGGGCAAGACCATTCACTGAGGGAGTGCCGGGCGACCCCTCCGGTCGAGGTGGAGGCTCCGCTCAGGCAGACCACGGTCCATCCGGGTCGAGCCGCTGCAGAACCGGGAGAAGATCCGGCTCGACCGGGTCGCCAAGTCCCTCGAGCTCGTGCCAGGGCACCCAGGCGTAGCCGAGGTAGGCGTCCTGCTCACCCTTGGTGGCAGCGTCTGGGCTCGGTGCTGCCGCCGTCCTGGTCCGCCCCAGGAAGAAGTCCTCGTCCACGACGCTCCGCCGGCCTTTGAAAAGCGCGTCACGGCCCACTGTCGTCGCCACCTCGGACATCTCCGGGACGGGCAGGCCGGTCTCCTCGTACCACTCGCGCAGCACGGCTTCGTACGGGGTCTCCCCTGCCTCGATGCCGCCGCCGGGCGGCTCCCACATCGGGTAGCCGTCAAGGGGGTCCCGCCAGTGCAGCAGCAGCAGCCGGTCTCCCGGGTCGACGCAGATCAGCCGCGCCGCCCGCCGGGCGGTGCGCCGCGGGACCGGCAGCTCACGTACGTAGTGCACGATCGGCTCCCCGTTCTCGTGCAGCTTGCGGCGCCCGGACGCGTCGAATCCCTCCCGCTCGTACAGTCGCCTGGCTCCGGGGTTGGACTCCTCAGTCCAGAGCTGCACTCGGGCGAACCCTCTCCTGACCGCCTGCCACAGCACCGCCCGGACGCAGAGACCAGCCAGGCCCGCGCCCCACTTGCCCGGCAGGGTGGCCACCGATGAAATATGCGCGAGACCCGGCACGTTGTGCTGGCTGCGAGCATCATCGGCTCGGGCCGGCATGGCCAGGGCCAGCGAGAGCAGGTCGTCGTCCTCGACCACACCCACGGCGAACACGCCGGGTCGATTCAGCGCGACGTCCAGCCCAGCGAGGGGTTCGAGGCCAGCATCGTGGCGGCGCCGGTCGTTGGCTTCGCGCCACAACGACGCGACTGACTGCGCGTCAGTCGTAACGTCGAGCTGTCGGACGACCGGCATGTCTCACCGTACAGGGATGACCAGGAGAGTCAGGATGATATTCAGACGGACCAAGACCGAGCTTCCGAGCACCGCGAACGCGTTAGCCGGCAGGCCGGCGCGGAGCTTCGCGCTGCCGCAGAAGCATGCCGTGCTGGGCACGCCGCTGGACGGCGACCTGCCCAAGGGCCTCGAGGTCGCCGTGTTCGGCCTCGGTTGCTTCTGGGGCGAGGAGAAGACGTTCTGGCAGCTTCCCGGTGTCTGGTCGACGTCGGTCGGGTACGCCGGCGGCGCCACCCCCAACCCGTCGTACGAGGAGGTCTGCAGCGGCCGCACCGGTCACGCGGAGGTCGTCCGGGTCGTCTTCGACCCAACGAAGGTGTCGTACGGCGACCTGTTGAAGGTCTTCTGGGAGAACCACGACCCAACGCAGGGCATGCGCCAGGGCAACGACCGCGGGAGTCAGTACCGCTCCGTCGTCTTGACGACGAGCGAGGAGCAGCAGGAGCAGGCGGTCGCCTCCCGCGCCGCTTATCAGGCTGACATGACGAAGGCCGGCTACGGCGAGATCACCACGTCAATCCTGCCATTGTCGGAGTACTACTTCGCGGAGGAGTACCACCAGCAGTACCTGCACAAGAACCCCTACGGCTACTGCCCGTTGCACGCCACCGGCGTCCGTTTCGAGTCCTGACGGGAGGCGCGGCGCTCGGACTCGGCCTTGACGGCTGAGAACGACTCCTCGACGGCAGCGACCCATCGTCTCCCCACCATGTCGCCCCATCGGCGGCCGAGACCCCAGAGATCCGTGGCGAGCTCACCTTCGTAGGTGAGGCGGGTCCCGTCCGTCGTTTCGTGCAGCCGGAAGGTCTCGACCACGTGTGGCACCGGCCCGCGGACCAGCCGGAAGTCCACCAGCTCCGGCGGCGTGAAGCGGACCGTCTCCACTGTCGTCGCTCGGAGCCTGCCGCGGATCGGCGTGTAGTGCGCCGCCAGCACCATGTCGGTGCCGCGGTCCAGCACCTTGACCTTCGCCTGCATCGCTTTCGGCTGACGCACGTCGTACGGCGCTCTGATGACCGCGAACACGGTCTCGCGCGGAGCGGCGATCTCGGCACTCAACGGACCTAGCGGGCGGCTGCGACGCCCGATCCCGAGATCGACCGGCACCGCACCGGTAACCAGCCCCAGGTACGTCCCGAC
>JBBQKY010000177.1:0-5375 GCA_038327385.1 Propionibacteriales bacterium | reverse complement strand
CACGCGCACCGCGACCGCTACGTATCGACCTGTTCACCGACCACCCGATGGCTCTCGAGTACGCCGCCTAGGTGTCCAGCGAGTAGATGATGTCGGCAGCTCGATCAGGTCGGAACCTCCGGAAGAAGTCAGCGTCGTTCGGTTTCCAGACCTCCTCCCACAGCTGGGTCTGCGGGTTGTGATACACGTTCTCGTCCCGCCACATACCTTGTGCGGTCGCGGTGTCGAGATCGACGTCTATCCAGACCCGGAGGTCAAAGCGCCTGACGATGTCCGGGTGGAAGAGGCCGACTCCCTCGACGATCACCGGAGAGCCCGACACGGACACCCAGGGTCCCAGCGTCCCGGTCTCCCAGTCGTAGGTCTGGTACTGCGACTCACCTCGTCGGCTCGGCAGCAGGACCTGCTCGAGCAAGCGCTGCCGGTCGATGCTGGACCAGTCGTCGGAGCGACCCGTCATGGGCCTGACTCGGATGAACTCGTCTCCGGGCACCACCTGAGAGCCAGGCAGGCACTGGTGCAACGCCAGGGCGAGCGTTGACTTTCCCGCTCCGCCGAAGCCGGAGACGCCCACCACCAGAGGGCGACCGAGATCGTCAGCCTTGGCGAGGACCAGACGGGCTAAGACAGCCGAATCGCCGACCAACGCCGGAGTCATCTTTGGGTGACCTCCAGCGGGGTCGCAGGTCACATACCGGCGTAGGAATGCAGGCCGGAGCCGAACAGGTTGATGCCGACGAAGTTGAAGATGAATGTCGCATAGCCGGCCAGCGCCACGTACGCCGCTGCCCTGCCTTGCCAGCCGGCGGTCGCCCGGGCATGGAGGTAGGCCGCGTACGCGACCCAGGTGATGAAGGCCCACACCTCTTTGGGGTCCCAGCCCCAGTAGCGTCCCCAGGCGTACTGCGCCCAGATCGCGCCGCACAGCACGGCGAAGGTCCACAGCGGGAACGCGAAGGCGTGCACCCGGTAGGCAACGCGGTCGATCGCCTCCGCGCTCGGCGTACGCCACAGGAAGCCGGTGCGCGGCAGGTCGGGATGCTCAGCCGCCTTGACCTCCAGCCGTCTGCGAAGTAGGTACAGCACCGAGGCCAGCGCTCCGACCGTGTAGCCGCCCCCGGCCACCGCCGCGGAGGACACATGGATCATCAACCAGTAGGAGTGCAGCGCCGGCACAAGCGGCGACAGCGGCCGGTACAGCACGATGACGGCCAGCCCCAGCACCAGCACCAAGAAGCCGGTGACGAGCAGCCCGAGCCACCGGATGTCGTACTTGCGGACGAGCACGACGTACGCCGCGCAGACCGCCAGACACCCGGTGATCGAAAACTCGTACATGTTGCCCCACGGCACCCGCTGCGCGGCTATCCCGCGGAATACCACGCCGACGGCCAGCACGAGAAGCCCGAGCACCGTCAGCGAGAAGCCGATCCGCCCGAACCTGTCGCTGCGCTCCAGGTCGTCGTCGCCCTCGACCGCCTGCCCGGCCGCCAACCCTGCGGGAACATCCTCCACCGACGAGCCTCGCGCCGCCACCAGAGCCCGCGGGCGCGACTCGACTGATACGGCGGGGAGCTGGCGGGCCATGGCCCACTCCGCGACGTGGGCGATCATCGCCAGCGTGAAGACGATGGTCGCCGAGTAAACAGCGTTGTTGCTGAGGTGGGCGTACGTCTGTGTCACTCCCGCTCCTTCACGCTGACGATGGCCGCAGCTCCTCGGCCACCTGCTTGACGTGCGCTGCCGGGTCACCGCCGGCGGCCCTGTCGAGCGCCGCGACCTCGACCACGGTACGCCCGGCCTCGCGACGCACTCGGACCCAGGTCCGCCGAGGCCTGATGAACAGCGAGCACAGCAGGCCGGCGATTGCTGCGAGCACGCCGACCAGCGGGATCAGCTTGCCGGGCTGGTCGTTGATCTGCAGCTTCACCCAGGTCCGCAGGCCGCTGAACGTGACGGACCCGGCGCCGTGCGGCAGCTTGACCGTCTGGCCCATGCGCAGCAGCAGCGGCTGGGGCCTGCCGTTGCCCATCGTGAACGGCTTCAGCTTCGCCTTGTCCAGCACGTACACCGACTGCGGCAGCCCCGCGTCCAGCCCGAGGTCGCCCTGGTAGGCGACGAGTGAGAGCACCGGGTTCTGTGGCCCGGGGAAGGCGGAGTACGGCGTGCTGTTCGGCCCGAGTGCTCCGGTCGGGAAGAAGTACCCCTCGAGTCCCAGCTGGTCCGGCCGGGCGTCGGGCGCTTTCACGACTCCGAACGACGTGAACGACCCGTCCTGCGGCAGGAAGACGACAGGCTGAGAGAAGGCGACCTGGCCGGATCCGTCGCGCACCGTGATGACCGGCGCATACCCATGCCCGACGAGGAACACCGAGGTCCCCCCGACATCCAGCGGGTGGTTGACCTGCAGGTCGTAGCGATACGGCGTCGCGTCTGGGGAGTCGGTAACGGCCAGGTTCGCGTCGAAGGTGAGCGGGGTGCCGGCTCCGATGCCGGAGCGGTCGTAGGCGACGTGGAAATGCTCCACCTTGAACGAGAAGGGTGCCAGGCTGTTGACGTCGAACCGCGCACCCGGCGTGAAGTCGTCGTACTGCGTGAGCGTGTTCGAGAACCCCTGCCCTTCGATGACCGCGACACTGCCCTTGAAGCCGAAGAGGCCGGTGAACGCGAAGCCCACCAGCACGACGAGGACAGCCACGTGGAAGACGAGGTTGCCCGCCTCCCGCAGGTAGCCCTTCTCGGCGCTGACCACCGTGCTTCCACCACTCTCGCCGGCCGCGACCGGGTAGACCTCGACGCGGCGGCGCTGGCCGCGCAGTAGGGCGCGGGCCCGCTCGACCTCCATGTCCACTGACGTGTCGGTGACCCAGACGTCGTACGCCGACATCCTGGCCAGGTTCCGCGGTGCCCTCGGTGGTCGCGCCCGCGCGGACCGCAGGTACAGCCGCAACCGCGGGACGATGCAGCCGAGCAGCGAGATGAACAGGAGCAGGTAGATCGCGCTGAACCACACCGAGCTGTACACGTTGAACATCCCGATGCGCTCGAACACCGGCGCGAGCGTCGGATGGCGCTGCTTGAACGCAAACACCGCGGAAGGGTCGACGCGGTCCTGCGGGATCAACGAGCCGGGGATCGCCGCGATCGCCAACAGGAACAAGAGGATCAGCGCGGTCCGCATCGACGTCAGCTGCCGCCAGGCCCACCGCAGGAACTCCCGAGGCCGCAGCGCCGGCGGCTGCGCCGGGCCGGGCGCCGGCGCGGTGCCGCGGAAGATCTCGGTCTCAGACGGGGAGGACAACGGGACCAACCTGGGTCTGCATCCACACGACGAGCGAGTCCCAGGCACCGGTCAGCAGCAGGACGCCGACGGTGACGAGCATCGCACCGCCCAGCCGGGTGACCCAGGCCTGATGCCTGCGGACGAAGGCGACGGCTCCGACCATCCTGCGGAACGCGAGCGCGGCGATGATGAACGGGATCCCGAGGCCGAGGCAGTAGACGAACGCCAGAAAGCTGCCCCGGCTGGCGTTTGCGCTGTTGGCCGACAGGCTGAGGACGGCGGCCAGGGTGGGTCCGATGCACGGCGTCCAGCCGAGGCCGAACAACACACCGATGAGTGGCGCGGCTGCCACCCCGACGGAGGGCAGAGTGTGCACCCGGAAGTCGCGCCGCAACCACGGAACGACGCCGAGGAAGACCAGCCCCAGCAGGACGACGACGACTCCGAGGACCTTCGAGACCGTTCGCTGGTACTCGATGAGGTAGTGCCCCAGCTCACCGAACGCGCCGCCTACCGCGACGAAGACGACCGAGAACCCCAGCACGAACAGCAGCGCGCCGAGGAACATCCGGCCACGCACACCCTTCGACCCGCTCGTGACGATGTCTGCGCCCGACAACCCGGTCATGTACGACAGGTACCCGGGCAGCAACGGCAGCACGCAGGGCGAGAAGAACGACACCGTCCCAGCCACCAGCGCCACCGGAATGGCCAACGTCATCGACCCGCTCGCAGCCGTGTCGTGGAACCAGGAGCCAACGGAGGCGGCCGGCGAGGCGAAGGTCCCGGCAAGCGGAGCCAAGGCGCTCACGACTCCTTCTCGAGGCCCTGCACGATGTCCTCGAGAGTGATCGCCGTGGTGGGACCGTAGATCGCGGCAGCGACCCGGCCATGTTGATCCAACACAAGCGTGCTCGGTCTCGCCCACACGTTGATGACGCTCTGCATCCTGAGGACAAGGCTGCCGTCCTGGTCGGAGAAGCTCGGGTAGGGCACCGAGTTGTTCCGGATGAACGCCTGGGCACTGGCAGCGTCGTCCTTGGTGTTGATGCCGAAGAACGCGGCGCGCGGCAGCGCCCTGGCGGCCGCTGCCAATGCCGGAGCCTCGTTTCGGCAGGGGCCGCACCAGGTGGCCCAGACATTGAGCACGACGACCTTGCCCTCGTCCTCGGCCAAGCTCGCCGTCCCGCCTCCGACGAGGTCCCCCGAGAGAACCGGTGCAACTTTGCGGTCTGCGGTGGCGATCGTCACCACCGAGCCGTCGCCGGCCACGTAACCTTTGGGGCCAATCGCACTCAGCTGCGTAGTCGAGCAGCCAGTGGCGAGGACGGCGAGGCACAGGACAGCTAGCGGCAGCGCCAGGGCACGCCGGCGGTAGGTCATGGCCGGACTCCCTACGCCCCGGCCGCGAACTTCTTGGTGCGCTTCACCGGCAGGAGATCTGCGGCAGGCTCGGAGTACGCGACCGACACGACGTCTGGTCCGTCGTAGTGGACACTCGTCAGGCTGGCGAGGCCGCACTGTCGCCGGCGGGGGTCGTGGAAGAGCCGGCGCCCCTCGAGGAAGGAGCGTGTCACCCAGATCGGGAGCTGGTGCGAGACGACGAGAGCCTCATGCCCGGCGGCTGCCTCACGGGCGTCGTGCAGGGCGGCCACCATCCGGACTGCGATGTCGCGGTACGGCTCGCCCCACGAGGGCTGGAACGGGTTGTAGAGGTACTTCCAGGCGGCAGGCTTGCGCAGCGAGCCGTCTCCCACGCCGAAGCGCCGTCCTTCGAAGGCGTTCGCCGCTTCGATGACCCGCTCGTCGAGGACCACGTCCAGTCCGAGCGCTTCCGCCGCCGGTGCGGCGGTCTCCCGCGCGCGTTCCAGTGGCGAGGACACCAGATAGGTGACGTCGCGGTCGGCCAGCGTCTGTGCGACGCGCTGCGCCATCTCGACGCCGAGCCCGCTGAGGTGGAAGCCCGCCATCCGGCCGTACAGCACCCGGTCCGGGTTGTCGACCTCACCGTGGCGGAGCAGGTGGACGGTGGTGAGGACGCGGCTCATCGAGCGGCTCGGTCCGTTGTCGCGTCCGGGAGGGCCGCCGCCGC
>JBBQKY010000176.1:0-5439 GCA_038327385.1 Propionibacteriales bacterium | reverse complement strand
ACGGTCTTCAGCGGCGGACCCGTCGGGCGCGACTCGGCGATCGCCGTCGCCGTCGCCGTTGGCAGCGGTCCTGCCGCCGGTTTCCAGCCGGTTGCCCCTGGCTACGGGCTCGTCGACCTCGACGGGCAGCCGGCAGACGTGCTGCCGGACCTGGCCGGGCTGCGGGTCTTCTCCGGGTACGCCGGGTGGGGGGCCGACCAGCTGGCGGCGGAGATCGCCGAAGGCTCGTGGTACGTCGTGTCGGCGCTGCCGACGGACCTGATCAGCTCCGAGCCCGAGCTGCTCTGGCGGCAGGTGCTTCGTCGACAGCCCGGGGAGCTTGCCTACCTCAGCACGTTCCCCGAGAACCCGTCGATGAACTGACCGGGCAACCGACTGACCCGGCTCCTCCTTCCGGCGCGCCTGTCGCCGGGCGCCGCCCGAGGCGGCCCATTACACTCTCGGCGTGAGCATCCAACTGAGTCCGGGCGTGGAGACGGTCGAGGACCGTCGTACCGAGGAAGCCTTCGACGAGGGCGACCACGACAGGTTCAGTCACTACGCGCCGAAGCACAAGCTGACCGAGGCGATGGTCATGGGCACTCCGGTTGTCGCGCTGTGCGGCAAAGTGTGGGTGCCGAGCCGGGACCCGAAGAAGTATCCGGTCTGCCCTCCATGCAAAGAGATCTGGGAGTCGCTGGCCGAGGGCGGCGACGACAGCACCTAGGTGGTCACCACCAGCGTTCGGGTGACCAGTCCGCTGAGCCCGTCGTACCGGGCATTGTCCGCTGGCATCTTCGCCGTGATCGTCGTGATCGCTTTCGAGTTCATGGCGGTCGCGACGGCTCTGCCGGTTGCCGCCCGTGAGCTCGGCGGGCTCAGCCTGTACGCCTGGGCCCTTACCGGTTTCCTCGGTGCGGCGATGTTCGCCAACGGGGTTGGCGGCGGGCTCTGTGACCGCATCGGCCCCCGGCTGCCGTTGGGTGGCGGTGGTGTGTGCTTCGCTCTCGGGCTCCTCGTCTCGGGCCTCAGCACGTCCATGCCGATGCTGATTGCCGGCCGCGTGGTGCAGGGGCTGGGGGCGGGCTTCACAATCGTCGCGGTGTACGTCGTGATCGGCCAGGCGTATCCCGAGACGCTGCGCCCGAAGATGATGTCGCTGCTGTCGACAGCGTGGGTGGTGCCGTCGGTTGTCGGTCCGTTCGTCGCCGGGGGGCTTACTCAGTACGTCTCCTGGCGGTGGGCGTTCCTGGCGCTCGTGCCGTTGGTGCCGATACCGCTGATGTTCGTGCTGCCACGGATCAGCGGCGATCGCCGGGTCGCTGACAAACGGCCCGGTCGGATCGGGCTGGCCCTCGCGATGGCTGTTGGTGCCGCGGTGCTGCAGTGGGGAGGGCTCGAGGCTGAGCACCGGCGGTGGGGGATTGCCGCGCTCGCCACCGTTGCTGGGCTCGCGCTTGCCGGCTTCGGTGCCTGGCGGCTGTTCCCGGCCGGAACGCTGCGACTGCGCCGCGGCCTGCCCTCGGTGGTGGCCTTCCGGGGAGTCATCGCAGGTGGCTTCTTCGGCTGTGAGGCCTATGTGCCGCTCATGCTCGTCGAGCACCGTGGCGCGACGCCTACGCACGCCGGTCTCGCGGTGGCGGCGACGGCGATCGGCTGGGCGAGCGGGTCGTGGTGGCAGGGGCGCTCTGGTCTGCAGATGCGCCGCAGTGGTCTGGTTCGGCTGGGCGCAGCGGTCACCACGCTCGGCGTGGCGGTGACGGGCTCGGCCAGCATCGTGACGTCGGCTCTCGTCGTACCGGCCTGGATGACCGGCGTGGGACTGCTCGTCGGCGGCCTCGGCATGGGCTTGTCGATGTCGAGCAACTCTGTGCTGCTGTTCGACTTCTCGCTGGCAGAGGAGCAGGGCGCGAACTCCGCGGCGCTGCAGATGAGCGACTCTCTGGGTGGCCTGGTGGTGATCGGAGCGGCCGGCGTGATCTACGCCCTGTGGCGCAGCTCGCTGCCCGGTACCCAGGTGTTCGGGATGATCTTCGCGCTGAGCTTCGCGGTGATGCTCGCGGCTGTCTGGGTTGCCTTCCGCGTTCGTCCCGCGGGGACACTGAGCCGCTGATGGACCGTGACGACGCGGAGCTATCGGGCGACGAGAATGGGGACGATGTCTTTCGCCGCGACCTTGGGCCTCGCGGGCGCGCGCGGCGCGGAAGCCTTCACCGACTTCGCAGCGATGCTGACGTGTTGCTCGCGATCGCCCTGGGAGGAGGGCTCGGGAGTCTCGTTCGATATGCCGTCGCCACGATGCTTCCGCCGCACGGCGCCTTCCCGTGGTCGACGTTCCTCGTCAACGGGGTGAGCTGTCTCCTCATCGGCGTCCTGATGGTCTTCGTCGCCGACGTCGGGCGGACGGGCCGTTACGCGAGACCGTTTCTGGCGATCGGCTTCCTCGGTGGGCTCACGACGTACTCGGCGTTCATGCTCGAGCTCCGCATGCTTGGGGCCAGGGGCGACATGCTGGGCGCCGGTGGCTATCTCGCCGCGACGTTGGTGACCGGACTGGCAGCAGTCTGGCTGGGGACGGTAGGCACTCGCGCCGCATTGAGCGGCTCGCCGGTACGACGAAGCCGCGGCGAACCGGAGGAGGAGGCAGGATGAGGCTCAACGGGCAGGCGACGCGGCTGACGATCTTCGTCGGCGAGTCGCATCAGTACCACCATCACCCGCTCTATACCGAGATCGTGCACCGGGCGTACCGCGCGAAGCTCGCGGGTGCGGCCGTCTTCCACGGCGTCGAGGGTTATGGGTCGACTGGGACGATCCATACGAGACGCATCTTGTCGCTGGCCGATGACCTGCCCGTCATGATCGTGATCGTCGACACCGAGGAACGGGTGCGGGCGTTCGTTGACTCGCTGGAGTCCCTGGTGACCCGGGCCACCTGCCTGCTCGAGCCCGTCCAGGTCGTGCGCTTCCTCGACGAGCCCACCGGTACCTGACCCACCGTGTCGGCTCTTCTGGTCTTCATCGGCGGCTGCCTGGGCGCAGTCATGCGGTTCGGCACCGATCGGTTCATCAGCGGCCGCCACGGCACGGTGTTTCCCTTGGGCACCTTCACGGTGAACATGGTGGGCTCAGCGGTCCTCGGCCTGACCATTGCCGGCGCACCCCCGTCCTCGCAGTGGGTCGTGCTGCTCGTGGGGACCGGGTTCTGCGGGGCGCTGACGACGTACTCGACGTTCAGCCTCGAGACGATCCGGCTGTTGGAGGACGGCGCGCTGTTGGAGGCCAGCCTCAACGTCGTCGGCAGCCTTGTCGTGGGGCTCGGGTGCGTGATCGGTGGCTACGCCCTGGGCCAGCTGCTGTTCTGAACCGGCAGCTCCCCACTACTTCCAGATCGTGTTGATCGGCTGCGCGGTGCTGGCATGCCTTAGGTGGCCCTTGAGGGCAAAGGCGTCTTCCATCGTCCGTAAGAAGCTGTAGTGCGTGTAAGGGCCGGTCGAGTACACGCCGGGCTTGACCGGGCTGCCAAGCGCCAGGAAGACGACACGGTGGTCACCGGTTGGAGGCGGAGGTTGGTCTCCCCACTCGTCGTAGGTGACGACGATGACGCTGTGGGTGTCAAATGCAGTGAAGCTTCAATCCTCGGCACCTCGTGGGCAAGGAAGCTGTCGAACTGTCCGACGGTGTCTGTCGAGCGGCCACAGATGTCATGGCCTTGCTGGCAGTCGTTCGGGCTCACGAAGTTGAACCGCGGGACGTCACCGCTTTTCAGTGCCGTGTTGAACCAGCTCATGTCGTCAGGCCTCGTGGTGCCGGTCGCGACGACGTTCGACAAACATTCAGGCGACGGGGCGATGTTGTCTTGGTAAACGCCCCCCTCGATGTTGTCGTAGTACAGAGCGGGGTTGTGGTGGACGCCGTAGATATTGGCCGACCAGTCCGTGCCTGGGTCGTAGAAGTCGCAAGGGTTCGCAGCAGACTCGTTCCACTCTTTCCAGGAAACGCCGCGCTGGTCCAGCTGGCTGAACAGGTTCGGGATGTCCTGATGGCACTTGTGGTTCGGGTTGACGTCTTGAACGTCACACGGCAGGTACTGGCCGGAGGTCAGGCCGATGTAGTCCGATGTTGACCCGCTGTGGAGTGCGCTGTAGTCGGTCAACCAGGCTGCGCGCGGCTTGAGCCTGTTAACGATGTAGGGGGCGCGCGCTGCGGTCACGTCCTGGTAGCTCGTGTTCTCCCCAATCAGAAAGAAGACGTGGGACAGCTGCGGCACTCGCTCGACCGCGCCCTGGAGCACAGTGGGTTGGGCCGGTGCCGACCTCGCCGCGCTCGCGACCAACGTCAGCGTCAAGCCACACATGACCGTCGCGGTCAGTCATCTGCGACCTATCCGCTTCTTCATCACACCACCTCGAGACGTACGTCGGTTCCCACCTGGGTTGGTACCGCTTGCCGGGACGACGGGATCGACGGGATCGACGGCCCACCTGTAGTCCGCTGCGCGTGACCTGGGCGATGGCGGTCTTCAGCGTAGCGAGGCGTGCCGCTCCGCGTCACGTCAGGCGTCCTAGGCGCAGCGGAGACGTGGCCTCGAGATGATGCGGCCCCTGCGGGCCCGTTGCGCCCGATCAGCCTCCGCTCGCGTAGGCAGACAGCAGCTCGAGCGTGGAAGGCAGCTCCCTCGACCCGCACCCGGGAACCACGTCGTAAGCCGGGGGGCCATTGAACGGCGCGATGGCGGTGCCTTCCCCGTCTGGCAGGGTGACCTTGATCCTGAGTGGGCCGAGCTTGGCGCCACACCAGTTCAACCAAGCCAGGTGTATCGCTGCGGCCTGTGGTGTCGCGACCGGCAGTACGGCCGGTCGCAGGACGACGTGGTGCGCCACGGAATAGGTCACCGCGGGTCTGCCACCACGAGGTCGCAGGATCGCCACGGTAGGTACTCCGCCGAGTCGGCATGAAGCCGGTCCTAGGTTCGTGATCTCGACGGTCGCCGACGCCGCGATGTGACTCCCGTCGCTCTCGCGACCGGCGTCGAGGGCAAGCGCCTTCGCCTCGCAACGAGTTACCGCTCCCGCTTGGGTTGACAACGAGGAGGGCGGGTGAGCGGTGGCGGGCACTGTCACGGGACGGGTTCGCGCGGAGGGGTCCAGTGACTGCGACCTCTCGTCGGCGCCACAACTTGCCATGAGCAGAATCGTGCTGGTCAAGACGCCAAGACGTAGGAGCTGCATTACCCGACACCTCCCTGACTTAACAGCAATCGTCCCGCTGATGGAGAGACGCAGGAAACGACGATGAGGTTGTCCCAGCGGCCGTTGGTGTCAACGGCCAGTTCGTGGTCCCCGCTGGTGGCCATGTAGAAGTCCCCACTCTTCGTTGTTGTTCTGCTGTTCTTGGTTCGGGTGCCTCCCTTCGCTCGGGCTTGTTTCATCCGGTAGCTCTCACCGTCGGTGACGACGG
>JBBQKY010000175.1:0-5455 GCA_038327385.1 Propionibacteriales bacterium | reverse complement strand
GCGTCGCGGTAGAAGCGGGCCACGGGGTACTCCTCCATGAAGCCATAGCCTCCGAACACCTGGGTGGCGATGCGGGTGGACGTGACTGCGGCCTCGGTCGCGTAGAGCTTCGCGATCGCCGCCGCCTCCTTGAACTCCTTCATCGGCCGCTGCGCGTCCTTCATCGCCGCCGCCTTGTAGGTAAGGCTGCGGGCCGCCTCCGCCATCACCTTCAGGTCGGCGATCTGGAAGGCGACTCCTTGCTTGGCGCCGATGGGCACGCCAAACGTCGTACGCTCACCGGCGTACTGGACGGACAGCTCGAGGCACGCCTGGATGCAGCCGAGTGCGACAGCGGCGATGGCCACCCGCCCGTCGTCGAGGGTGGCGAGGAACTGGGCGAAGCCACGACCGCGCTGACCCAGCAGGTTGTCGACCGGGACCCGAACGCCGTCGAAGCTCAACGGATGCGTGTCGCTGGCGTGCCAACCGAGCTTGTCGTATGCCTTCTCGACCGTGAACCCCGGCGTACCCGATGGCACGATGATCGTCGAGACCTCGGCGCGACCGTCCTCGCGCTCCCCGGTGCGCGCCGTCACGGTGACGCACGAGGTGATGGACGAGCCAGAGTTCGTGATGAACTGCTTGCTGCCGTCTATCACCCAGTCGCCGTCGACCAGGCTGGCTCTGGTCTTCGTGGCGCCTGCGTCCGAGCCGGCGCCGGCCTCCGTCAGACCGAAGCCGGCGAGCGTCCGACCGGCCACGAGGTCGGGGAGCCAGGTCTTCTGCTGCTCGTCGCTCCCGAACGTGAGGATGGGGTTGATGCCGAGACCCACGCCGGCTTCCAGCGTGATGGCCATCGACTGGTCGACCCGGCCGATCTCCTCGATGGCAACGCACAGGCTGCTGAAGTCACCGTCCTCGCCCGCGCCGCCGAACTCCTCGGGGGAAGTCAGACCGAACAGCCCGAGCTGGCCCATCTTCTGCACGACGTCCACCGGGAAGTGGTGCCGCTTGTCCCAGTCCGCGGCGAACGGCGCGATCTCCGCCTCGGCGAACTCGCGTACGACACCTCGGAAGTCCTCGTGCTCCTCGGACAGTTGGAAGCTCAACGCGTTCCTCCGCGGTCAGGCGCAGCCCTTCGGGGTCAGGCGCCAACGACTGCGGTACGGCGCTCAACCCCACCTTATTGCGTCGACTGCAGACCTTCTCGGTCCTGGCGCTCGGACTCACCCTCCGCCAGGCAGAACTCGTTCCCGTCCGGGTCCCGCATCCGGACGAACCCGGATCCATCGGGCTTGCGGTGGTCGGCCAAAAGCGTGGCGCCGTGCTCGACGAGCCGCTCAGTCTCCTCGTCACGGGTCCGGTCCGTCGGCACCAGGTCGAGGTGCACGCGGTTCTTCCCGGTCTTGGGCTCGAGGTCAGGGATGAAGAGCAGACCGAGCGCCCCCTCTGGCGAGATGAGGAAGCCCTCGGGGTCGCCGGGGTTGTTGGGGTTCTCCGGATCCTCCTTGAAGCCGACCGCTGTCCAGAACTCGACGAGCGGTTCCCATGCTCCGCAGTCCAAGGTGATCTGGCAGATTCGAGACGTCATAGTGCCATCCTCTGGGCGCCCGGGCGGTGGCCGCAAGGCATTTAATGAAAGAGGTCGATCGGATACAACAACTGTACGCCGCGCCGGTGGGCCGCCGTACCAGAGGCCAGCCGATTCGTCTGCGGCCGTGCGTCGTTCAGCCGCGCTGGATCCCCAGACGAGTGGTGATGCGACCGGCGCACCGAGCATCAGGCTCGTCGCTCGACCTCGCCGCGCTCCACGCAGAACTCGTTGCCATCGGGGTCCCGCATCACGACGAAACCTGTTCCGTCGGGGCGGCGGTGGTCGGCGTACAGGGTCGCGCCGAGGTCAGCGAGCCGCTCCACCTCCTCGTCGCGAGTCAGGTCAGTGGGGACGATGTCGAGGTGCACCCGGTTCTTGCCGAGCTTCGGCTCAGGAACGGGAATGAAGAGCAGGCCCGGACCGCCGCCCGGTGACGCGAGGTAACCCTCCGGATCGCCTGGAGCGTTCGGGTTGTCGGGGTCCTCAACGAACCCGACCGCTGTCCAGAAGTCGACGAGGGGCTCCCATGCCGAGCAGTCGAAGGTGATCTGGCCCATCCGAGACGTCATGACGCCATCCTTCGCTCCCGCCACTTCGGAGCGCAACGGCTTTAGAGTGAAGGGATGCCGGTCAAGTACGACGAGCTCCACACGCCTCGACTCCTCATGCGGCGGTGGACCGGCGCCGACCGTGACGCCTTCGCAGCGATGAACGCCGACCCGGAGGTCATGCGCTACTTCCCCGTTGTGCAGGATCGGTCCACGAGCGACGCCAGCGTCGACCGGATCGAAGCGCTGTTCACGGTGCAGGGATTCGGGCTCTGGGCGCTCGAGCGCCTCGACACCGGACATTTCATCGGGTTCACCGGTCTCAACCCCATGCCGGACGGTGTGCCGGCGGCGGGCGGATACGAGGTCGGCTGGCGGCTGGCGGCAGCCGCCTGGCACCAGGGGTATGCGACCGAGGCCGCGACGGCCGTGCTCCGTCTCGCCTTCGGTGACCTCGGGCTCGAGGAGCTGTGGTCAATGACGGCTGTCCGCAACGAGCCGTCGCAACGCGTCATGCAGCGCCTGGGCATGACGTACAGCACGAGCTTCGAGCACCCCAGGGTGCCGGTGGGTCATCCGGTCCGCCCGCACGTGCTCTACCGGCGCACGCGCCGGGAGGCGGCAGCCGCATGACATCGCGACCGGACGACTACGCCGCTGCTCTCGACCGAGCCGCAGCTCATGGCAGGTCCTGGCTGGGCTCGCTCCCCGACCGTCCCATCCCGCCGAGAGCGGACGCCGACGAGCTGAAGGCCGTTCTTGGCGGCCCGCTGCCGGCTGGCCCGGGCGCGCCTGCCGACGTGGTCGACCTGCTGGCCGAGGGGGTCGAGCCCGGCCTGATGGCGATGCCGTCCGGTCGGTTCTTCGGCTGGGTCATCGGCGGCAGCCATCCGGCCGGGCTGGCCGCCGACTGGCTCGTCAGCGCCTGGGACCAGAACGCCGGCATGCGATTCGCGACGCCGGGAGTCGTGGCCGCGGAGGAGGCGGCAGCCGGCTGGCTGCTGGACCTGCTGGGCATGCCCGCCGGGGCGGACGTGGGCTTCGTCACTGGAGCCACCATGGCCAACTTCACCGGCCTGGCCGCTGGTCGCCAACAGGTCCTGAGCGACGTCGGGTGGGACGTCAACCAGGACGGGCTGAGCGGTGCTCCCGCGATCCGGTTGCTCGTGGGCGAGGAGCGGCACGGCACCATAGACCTGGCGGCGCGCTACCTCGGGCTCGGTGCACCCACCGCCATACCGGCCGACGACCAGGGTCGCCTCCGCACGGATGGCCTTGCCGAGGCGCTGGCGGGCGACGACCGCCCGACAATCGTCTGTCTGCAGGCGGGCAACCTGCACTCAGGCGCCTTCGACCCGATGCGGGAGGCCATCGCCGTCGCTCACCAGCACGGAGCCTGGGTGCATGTGGACGGCGCGTTCGGGCTGTGGGCGGCAGCGTCGCCCCAGCTACGCCACCTGGTCGAGGGGTACCAGGCGGCCGACTCGTGGGCCACCGACGCGCACAAGACGCTGAACGTCCCTTACGACTGCGGTATCTCGATCGTGGCTCGTCCCAGCGCCGTACACGATGCGATGGGCATGCAGGCCAGCTACCTCATCCGCGCTCAGGGGCCGGGCGACCCCGCTCGACAAGGTGCCCGAGCTCTCACGGCGGGCCCGCGGCGTCCCGGTGTGGGCCGTCCTTCGGTCACTCGGTCGCACCGGCGTGGCCGACCTGGTCGACCGACTCGCGGAGCACGCCCGGGCCATAGCCGACGGGATCGCGGCTGTGGACGGCGCCCAGGTGCTGAACGACGTCGTCTTCACCCAGGTCTCGGCGGCGTTCGGCGAAGACGAGCGAACCCGGGCCGTCGTGGCCAGGCTGCTGGCGGACGGCACCACCTGGATGTCCGGCTCACGATGGCGCGACAGGGACGTCCTGCGCGTGTCGGTCAGCAACTGGTCGACCGACGCCGAGGACGTGGCCGCCTCGCTGGACGCCGTCCGCCGGGCCGCTTTTCCGCCGTGACCCGGCGGCCCGCGGAGATCTACCTGCTCTCTGGAGCCGCGGTGGCGGGACTGGCTCATGCTGGCTTCAGCGTGTACTGGGCCTTCGGCGGTCGGTGGCTCCTGCGCACCGTCGGCCAGTGGGCAGTGGACTATGCGCGGGACGCGCCGGTCCTCTCGGGCCTGGTCCTGGCGGTAGTCGCCGTGGTGAAGGCCGCGGTCGCAGTCGTACCACTCGCGTCCACCAGGGTGTCGCTGCCCCATCCGCGGGTGTGGCGGAGCATCTCGTGGCTGGTTGCCGTCGTGCTGGTCGGATATGGCGGGTTGAACTCAGTAGTGGCCTGGCTCGTCCTCGGCGGCGTCCTGCGACCCGGTGGCGGTTACGACCGGCAGGCGATGATCGGCCATGGCTACCTGTGGGACCCGCTCTTCCTGATCTGGGGACTTCTTCTCGCTGGCGGCCTGCTCGCTGGCGGCCTGCTCGCTGGCCGGTCGGGGGCCGAGTAGGGCATGGACGTCGACGCGCTGGAAGCCCATCGCCGAGTACAACCCGGCGCCCTCCGTGGTGGCGTTCATCCAGACCAGGTCGGGTGAGGATCCTCCAGCGGGTCCGTCGGCCCCGACCTGGGCCGCCGCCTCGGTCAGCGCACGTCCGTATCCCCGCCGGCGCGCATCGGGTGCGACGCCGATACCCGACAGGTAGGCGGTCCCGCCCGCGAACCAGACAAGCGCGCAGCCGATGGGTCGGCCGTCCACCCGGCCGACGAGGAAGCGGCGAGACGGACTCGTCAGATCGCTCTCACGCAGCAACGCATCGGCGAGCGGGACATCCGACATCCAGCCGCCGTACGCCGCCACCACGTCCGCTCGATCTCGTGACGGACCTACCTCGAGCCCCGGGATCGTCCTGACGCCCAGCTGCTTGGCCCGCAACGCGGGCATGGCGAACACCCCGAGCGCCTCGTGTGCCACCAGGCCGAGACGTTCAAGGTCGGCCGTGTCAGTCACGGAGGCGCTGACCCGGAAGCTCCGGTGACCGCCGCGGGCTCGGCACCACGCCACTGCGTCAGCGAGCCGTTCGGGAGATGGGGTCGGGCTCGGCACGTGCGCCTGCACCGACCAGGGGGTATCGACGCCGCGGTCGACGACGTCCACGCCGCCGATCCGCACACACGCACGCGGCTCCGGCCCGGCGCCCTCGAGACGAGCCACCTGCCCAGCTACGGTCGCGAGCCGTGCTGCTGTCTCGTCGATGTCCACTGGCCGAGTATCTGCTCGCGGAAACACCGGCGCCACCGGTGCCGGTGCGCGGCGGCGGACGCGGCGGAGCTTCCGCGCACAGG
>JBBQKY010000174.1:0-5524 GCA_038327385.1 Propionibacteriales bacterium | reverse complement strand
ACCGCCGCCACCCGCCGCGCCTCGAGATAACCACCCACCCGGCCGGGCTTGACGTTGATGACCTGACAGGCCCCGAGCGCGATCGCGTCGGCGGCTGAGCGCGCTGACGTGACCGACTCGTCCAGGCAGACCGGCGTCGTGATCCGGCGCGCGAGCTCGGCATGCCCGCGCAGGTCATCCTCAGCCAGCGGCTGCTCGATGAGCAGCAGGTCGAAGGGGTCGAGCCTGGCCAGTTGCCTCGCGTCACCGAGGGTGTAGGCGGTGTTCGCGTCGACCTGCAGCAGCAGCTGGTCGCCGTACCGCTCGCGAACCGCACGCACCGGCTCGATGTCCCACCCCGGCTCGATCTTCAGCTTGATGCGGACGTAGCCAGCGTCGAGATAACCCCCGACCGCGTCCAGGAGCTGCGGGACGGAGTCCATGATGCCGACCGACACCCCGGACGGCACGCGGTCGCGCGTGGCACCGAAGAACGTCGCAAGCGACTGCCCGGCCTGGCGCAGCTCCGCGTCGAGCAGCGACATCTCCACGGCCGCCTTCGCCATCGGATGGCCCTTGTACGGCGACAACACGTGGCCGACCTGCCCGGCGGTGACGTCCCCGGCGGCGAACAGCCGCGGCAGCAGGAAGCGGGTGATGACGTCCTCGGCGGAGTCGAGGTACTCGTAGGAGTACAGCGGCTCGTCGCCCGCGACGCACTCGCCCCAGCCTTCGGTGTCCTCCGTCACGACGTGCACGAGGAGCGCCTCTCTGGCCACCTGCGTCCCGAACGACGTGCGGAACGGCGACACGAGGGGGAGCGACACTCGGCGGAGCTCGACCGCGGAAAGCTTCACGACCCGACGGTAACCGGCCCTGCCCGAGGGGCGCCATCCAGCGGTCAGACAATCTCAGACTGAGCTGAGTGCGAGACCACGATGCGCCACTGAGGACCAGCCGCGATGCTGGACAGACCGCCAGCGGCATACCGTCGGAGAGTTGACAAGGTGGGAGCAAAGTGACGGATTCTGGTATGGCGCAGGCGCGCTTCTCTCCAACACCCGCGCCTGCCGTCGAGGTGTCGATCGCCCTTGTCGAGTCAGAACCGGAAGCCCGCCAAGCGGTCCGGGTGCTCTCCCGGATCTGGCCGCGCAGCGGCGGCCAGGAGCCGTTGCCTTCGGAGCTCGCATGGGTCTTCGCTCATACCGGCAACTACGTCGCACTGGTGCGTCACGGGCAGGAAGTGATCGGAGCCGCGATCGGCTTCTTGGGTCGCGACGCGGCCGGAACACACCTACACAGCCACATAGCAGGCGTGCTGCCTTCGGCACAAGGGTCGAGTATCGGGTATGCGTTGAAACAACACCAGCGCTCCTGGGCCCTCGCTAACGGCATCGACCGCATCACCTGGACCTTCGACCCGCTCATCGCGCGCAATGCCTACTTCAATGTCGTCAAGCTTGGCGCGGAGATCACCGGTTACTACGTCAACTTCTATGGGGCGATGGATGACGGGATCAACAAGGGCGACGAGACCGACCGGTGCCTCGTGACGTGGCGGCTTGCAAGTCCACCGGCCGAGGCCGCAGCGCGGAGCGAGTTCGCTCCCGCCGACACCGAGGCGTTCCGGCTCGCAGGGGCAGCCGATGTCCTCACCAGGGGACCTGATGGCCCGGTCGTCACTCCGGCAGCAACCGACGTGCGCCTCCAGCAGCTGCCTCCGGACATCGTCCGTCTCCGCCGCGACGACCCAGTGCTCGCCCGGTCGTGGCGGCTGGCATTAAGGGAGGTCCTCGTCGCTGCGTTCGCGGACGGTCTCGAGGTGGTCGGTGTCAGCCGCGACTCCTGGTACGTCGTCGCCCGCCCGCACCACTGATTCAACTGACTTGACCTCAAGGGCACCTGAGGGACGACGATTGGGCGATGCTGCAGCGACTCGGCTTCCCCGTCATCGGGCCACACCGCCGGTTCGTGGGAGCCATTGCTGTGGACGCCGTCGGCAGCGGAGTCTTCCTTCCCGTCTCCATCCTGTACTTCCTCCACACCACGTCCCTACCGCTGACCACCATCGGTCTGGCCGTGTCGATCGCGGCGGCGCTGCAGCTTCCACTCGGACCATTCGTCGGGGGCCTGGTCGACCGAGTGGGGGCCAGGCGGGTCCTGCTCCTCGCCAACCTGCTGCAAGGCGCGGGCTTCGTCGGCTACGTCTTTGTGGGCTCGTTCACGTCCGTCCTCGTCGCGGCAGCGGTCGTCCAGCTCGGCAGTACGGCGTTCTGGAGCTCGTTCAGCCCGGTGGTGGCGACGATCGCGAGCATGGGGGAGCGGGAACGCTGGTTCGGCTTTCTCGGTGCTTTACGTAACGCCAGCTTCGCCGTCGGTGGTCTGGTCGCGGCGCTCGCCATCAGCCTCGGCACCACGAGCGCGTACACGGCAGTCGTGCTGGTCAATGCGGCGTCGTACGCCGTGGCTTTCTCCCTGTTGCTGTCCGTACGCGACCAGGATCGGCGACCGGTCACGGCGCCAACCGGGGGCACACCGGCTGGTTGGCGCCAGGTTCTACGCGACCGGCCATACCTGCTGCTGGTGGCGACCAACTACACCTACGCGACGTCGGCGATGGCGCTCAACGTCGTCGTTCCTGTCTACGTGACGCAGTCGCTGGGACTTCCAGGCTGGGTGGCCGGAGCCGTGTTCACGCTCAACACGGTCATGATCGGCTTCGGTCAGGGCCTTGCTGTCAACGCGGTGACCGGATCGGTGCGTGCCAACATCGTCGCGCTCGGGAGCCTGCTGACTGCGGCATCGTACGTCGTCCTGCTCAGCGCGAGCTGGACGACGGTCTGGGTAGGAGTCGGGATCGCTCTGCTGGGCGGCGTCGTCTTCACCGGCGGGGAGCTGGTCGCCGGGCCGGTGCTGTCGGCGTTGGCCACAGATGCTGCGCCCCCGAGCCTGCGTGGCCGCTATCTTTCGCTGTACCAGATGTCGTGGACGGTGTCCGGCACCGTCGCGCCAGTCACGATGACCTGGCTGTTGGGGCAAGGGGCCGTCGCGTTGTGGGGCGCGCTCGCCGTTGTCGCGCTGAGCGGGGCCGTCTTGTCCATCCTTCTGCGCAGCGTTCTTCCACAGGCGGGGACCGTCGTTCCCGATTCGCGCCATCTCACTCAGCCCACCCTGGCCTGACCCATGTGCTGCAAGCGCAGAGGACTCGACTCCCAGAAGCCAGGACAGTCGCCGGGCAGGCGTCAGCGGTCGAGCCAGGCCGCGTGCGCCGGGCGCGTCAGGGTGCCGCCGTTGTTGCAGGTGTACACCGCGGTCCAGTGGCCAGTTGACCCGATGTAGGACGGTGGGTCGAGGTGGTTGATCCCGCCTTTGCAGCCCGCGCTCGACGATCCGCCGGCGATCGAGGCAACGATGGCAATGAAGAGCACTCCGCCCACGACCAGCCAGACACCGGATGCGATCGCCCACGACTTGAGCTGCTCGCGCCGGGCCTGGATGCGCTGGTCCTGCATGAGCGCAAGGGCTGCAATCAACGAGATGAACGGCGCCGCGAGCGTGAGAAGCACCGCGAGGAGCACACTGGTCTGCGGGTAAGGGCCTGGCGAGTCAACCGGGGTGCCCAGCGGCTGAGGGGTTGCCGGTGACAGGAGCGCCGTTCCGGACCTCCCCTGCGCGCCGGGAGGTGGCGGCGGTGGGGTGGGCGGCGGCGGTGGGCTGGGCGCAGTCCCTCCCGACGGCGATCCAACCGGGTGTCCGCATGTGCTGCAGAACTGGGCTGCGGGAACGAGGGCTGTCCCGCAGGCGACACAGAACGCCGCAACCTCAGTCATGTGTCCCCGTCTCCATCACGCAGTCCTGAGGCAATACTGACATCAAACCGGGCTGCTTGCGAGTACGACGACCAGCGGCGTGGTCGACGGCCCAGAGCGCCCGACAACCACCCAGGCCGGTCCGGCGGTCAGTGCAGAGCCGTTTCAGCAGCGGGAGACGGGCTGTTCTGCAGTCGTGTCCGAGCCGCAGCAGCGTGGCGCCGCATCGTCGTCTTCGGCGAACGGATGGCTGTCGGCCAGCACGGTGTAAATCTCCCACCTCTCGCCGTTCGGCACATCCTGGACCCAGAACTTGTCCTGCTTGGCGTAGCAGCAGGTGGTGCCTCGCTCGTCGACCGATGCGAGACCACGGCCGGCGAGTCGGCTCTGCTCGGCGTCGACGGCATCCACGGTCTCCACTTCGATGCCCAGGTGGTTGAGGGAGCCCCCTTGGCCGGGATTCTCCACCAGGACGAGCTTGAGGGCCGGGTCTGTCACGGCGAAGTTCGCGTAACCGGGCCGGCGCTTGGCCGGCTCGGTCCCGAAAAGCGCGGAGTAGAAGGCGACCGAATCCTCGAGGTCGTCGACGTTGAGAGCTAGCTGGATACGACTCATGCCGGCCTCCTGATAAGATATTGATGAGTGTCGATGTATGTCATATTGCCACTGACTTCGACAGGTGTCAATATGAACGCGTGACGGACTCGACGACGCAGCTCTCGCCCGTGCAGGCGGCTGCCTGCTGCGCTCCCCTTCAGCGCGAACCGCTGACAGCAGACGCGGCGGTGCGGGTCGCGCCGCTGCTCAAAGCCCTGGCGGAGCCGGTACGGCTGAGGCTGATGTCGCTGGTCGCCTCGCACGCCGACGGGGAGGCCTGCGACTGTGACCTGTTATCGGCCTTCGACCTGTCGCAGCCCACCATCAGCCATCACCTGAAGGTGCTGCACGAGGTCGGTCTTCTCGACCGCTCCAAGCGCGGGGTGTGGGTGTACTACAAGGTCCGCCCCGAGGCCCTCGCCGACGTCGCCGCCCTCTTGGGCGGCAAGTCGTGACGATCGTCGCGAGAGAGCGCGCCGGTGCCTGAGCGCCCTACGGTCTTGTTCGTCTGCGTGCACAACGCCGGCCGGTCACAGATGGCCGCTGCCTACCTGGAGCGGATGTCCGACGGCCGCGTCGACGTGCTCTCGGCGGGTTCCGAGCCGGCCGCCCAGATCAACGAGACCGTCGAAGCGGCGATGGCCGAGGACGGCATCGACATCACAGGCGCGACGCCGAAGATCCTGGACACGGACGCCGTACGCGCGGCCGACGTCGTCATCACGATGGGCTGCGGCGACTCCTGCCCCATCTTTCCCGGCAGGCGCTATGAGGACTGGGAGCTCGATGACCCTGCTGGTCAAGACCTGGAGCGAGTCCGGCTGATCCGCGACGAGGTCAAGCGACGGGTCACCGCGCTGCTCGACACTCTGGTTGCGGCTCCGGAGCACTGAGCCGCCCGCCGCGGGCAGGGCTCAGGAAGTCAGCTCTTCTTGGGCGGGACGATGTCGATCTTGTTCTTGGCCCCCGCTTTGGCGTGCTTGTCGGCGCGCTTCTCCTTGATCGACTTGCCCGCCTTCTTGGTGAGGTGTTGTCGAGGCGACTTGTCAGCCATGTGTGCTCCTTGGTCGAAAACCTGGGGGGCTCCGCTCTCGCGACCCTACGCCAGGTTGCCGCATGCACGCACTCAAAATGCAATA
>JBBQKY010000173.1:0-5524 GCA_038327385.1 Propionibacteriales bacterium | reverse complement strand
AGTACGACGTGAGCTACGGCCCCCGAGCCGCGGGCACGCGGTCGAAGGTCTCCGGCTCGCTGCGCGGCAGCGTGCTCGCGGCCGCGGACTTCGTCAGGGTGCTGTCGTGACGGCGGGCGTGCTCGTCGTTGCCAAGGCCCCGGTCGCCGGTGAGGCGAAGACCCGCCTGGGAGCCGACGTAGGTCTGCGGGTCGCCGCCGACCTCGCAGGTGCAGCGCTGCTCGACACCCTCGACGCCTGCGAAGAAGCCTTTGCGCCCGACCGGCGGGTGATCGCTCTCAGCGGCGACCTCGAGAGGGGCGCCTTCTCGGGGGAGCTGCGTCGTCGACTGCTCGCCTGGACGGTGCTGCCCCAACGTGGCTCCGGCCTGGCAGCTCGGCTGGCCGCCGCCCACCACGATGCTGCTGGCGTGCTTCGGAGCCCGGTCGTCCAGATCGGCACCGATACGCCACAGGTGCAGGCCGCGAGGTTGCGTGACATCGGTGGGCGCCTCGAAACGGGCAGCTGCGACGCCGTGCTGGGTCCGGCTGACGACGGTGGCTGGTGGGCGCTGGGGTTGGCCCACCCACGTTGGGCGGCGGGTCTTGTCGGCGTACCGATGTCGACGTCTCGCACCCGCGAGGCGACGCGCCGCATGCTGGAAGCCTCCGGCGCCTCGGTTGCCGAAGCGTGGGCACTCCGCGACGTCGACACGCTGGCGGATGGAGCAGCTGTCTCGCTGGAGGCTCCGGGGAGCAGGTTCGCGGAGGTCTGGCGGCGCTCGGTCATCGGCCCCCACCCGGCCGCGGAGCTCTTCGACGCTGCACTGGCGGGCGCGCCCTGCATCCTGCACGGGATGCCTTCGGGCCCACGCGAGCTGCCGGTCGACAAGTGGACGAGCCGCTGCGACGCAACGGACTCGGCGCTCCTCGACCGATGCTCCGGCGCGACGTTGGACGTCGGCTGTGGTCCCGGTCGCCTCACTCACGAGCTGTCGATGCGCGGTGTGGTGGCGCTCGGGATCGACATCGCGCCGCGGGCCGTCAGCCAAACCAGGATCAGAGGCGCACACGCGTTGCGTCGTGACGTCTTCGACGCCCTCCCGGCGGAAGGAAGGTGGGACTCCGTGCTGCTGGCCGACGGCAACATCGGGATCGGCGGCAACCCCTTGCGGTTGCTGCTTCGCGTTCGTGACCTGCTCGCACCGCGGGGCCAGGTGGTGGTCGAGGTGGCCCCTCCTGGTACCGCTGCCTCGACGCACGAGGTGCATCTCGAGGTAGGCGGGAGGCGCTCCTTCCCCTTCAAGTGGGCGGTTCTGGGTCCGGAGGCGCTCTGCCAGCTCGCGGTGCAGGCGTCTCTTCGCATGCTGAGCGTCACTGACCACGGTGGCCGGTACTTCGTGCAGCTGAGCAGGACGGGGGGCCGGCGATGCGGCAGCTGATCCCGGCGGAGGACGACTTCACGTCCCGCCTCCGCAGCCCCGCCGTTGCTGCTCGGATCGGTCGTTGGCTCGGTATCTGCTTCGGCCTCGCGTTCGTCACCGGCGTATACAGCCACTTCTTGCAGGACACGCCGACCTGGCTGACCTTGCCGTCCCGGCCGGTGAACCTCTACCGATGGTCCCAGGGTCTCCACGTCATCGCCGGCACAGCGGCGGTTCCGCTGCTCCTCGTCAAGCTGTGGACCGTCTACCCCAAGCTGTTCGCGAAGATACCCCGGGAGAAGAGGGCCCTTGCGCTGCACGGGCTCGAGCGACTGTCCATCGCAGTCCTGGTTGCGGGCGCGACCTTCGAGCTCGCGACGGGCCTTGCCAACTCCGCGCAGTGGTACCCATGGAGCTTCGACTTCCGCAGCACGCACTACGCCGTCGGCTGGATCACCGTCGGGGCGCTGCTGACCCATATCGCCGTGAAGCTGCCGGTGATCCGCGCCGCCTTCGGCTCCGACGTGGAGGCGCCCCAGGCTGCTGACCGGCCCGGGATGGCGGCAACGTCAACCGGGCTCAGTCGACGCGGGCTGCTGCGGGTGGCCTGGCTGGCCGCCGGCGTCGCCGTCCTTGCCACGGCGGGCAGCGCCGTACCGCTGCTGCGCAAGGTCTCCGTGTTCGGGGTGCGATCCGGAGACGGCCCGCAGGACTTCCCCGTCAACCACTCTGCGCTTTCTGTGCAGGTCACGCGGTTGGCGATGGACCCGTCGTACCGGCTCAAGCTCGTCAACGGCGATGTCACTCACACCCTGTCGCGCGCCCAGCTGCTCGCGCTGCCGCAGACCGCCCGGACGCTGCCGATCGCCTGCGTGGAAGGGTGGAGCGCATCCGCCGACTGGACAGGAGTGCGGATGCGCGAGCTCCTCCACCTGGTCGGTGCACCGCCGGCGGTCGACATCGTCATCCGCTCGCTGCAGCCGAGCGGCTCGTACATCGTGACGGACATGCCCGCCAACTTCACCGCCGCCGACGACACGCTGCTCGCGCTGAAGGTCAACGGGGAGGACCTGAGCATCGACCACGGGTTCCCCTGCCGGATCATCGCACCGGCCCGTCCCGGCGTGCTGCAGACCAAGTGGGTCGCCTCGATCGAGGTGTCGGCATGAGAGGTCAGTCGATGATGCGCGCCGCGTTCCTGGGCGCCGGCCTTCTCCTCGCGGCGTTCGGTGCTTACTCGCTGCTTCGCCTCGGGGTGGGCAACCTCGTCTGGAGCCTGATCTGGCTCATCGGCGGGGTGATCGTCAACGACGCGCTCATCGCCCCCGTGGCGCTCGGCGCGTTGGCCCTCGGGTCGCGGTCGCTGCCGCCCTGGGCACGTGGGCCTGTCGTGGCGGGCGCCGTCGTGCTGGGCTCGGTCACGCTGCTGGCGGTTCCAGTGCTGGGCAGGTTCGGCGCCAAGCCCGACAACCCGTCTCTGCTCGACAGGTCGTACGGCGTGGGCTGGCTCGTACTGGCAGCCGTCGTGCTCGTCTCCGTGCTGGCGGCGTCCCTGGCGGCTCGGCAGCGGGCCATGGCGGGGGCGCCGGGAGACCATGGCTGATGTTCTCGTCGTCGATGACGACCCGACGGTCCGCGAGGTCGTGGTGTCGTATCTTCGTGCGGGCGGGCATCAGGTCCGGGAGGTCGCGAGCGGCGAGGACGCTTTGAGCGCGGTGGCTCAGCGATGGCCCGACATCGTCGTGCTCGACCTGATGCTCCCCGGGATCGACGGTCTGGAGGTCTGCCGCAGGCTTCGTCAGCAGGGCGACGTCCCGATCGTCATGCTGACGGCGCTTGGGGCCGAGGCGGATCGCGTGGTCGGTCTCGAGATGGGAGCCGACGACTACGTCGCGAAGCCGTTCAGTCCCCGAGAGCTGGTGCTTCGGGTCAACTCGGTGCTGCGTCGTTCCGGGGAACGCGTCGTACTGGAGGCGGTCACCATGCACGATGGTGACATCGTGCTGGATGTGGGCAAGCATCTGGTGACCCGCGGAGGCGATCGGCTGGCTCTGACGTCACGTGAGTTCGACCTGCTGCGCCACTTCGTGGCCAATCCCGGCGTGGCGTTCACCCGGGAGCAGCTGCTCGACCAGGTGTGGGGCTGGACCTTCGGCGACCAGTCCACGGTCACGGTGCACGTCCGCAGGCTCCGCGAGAAGGTGGAGGCAGACCCCACCCACCCGACTCGACTCGCGACCGTCTGGGGTGTCGGCTACCGGTGGGAGGCGTCGTGACGTCAGACCAGTGGACGATCGTTGCCCTGGCCGCCGGCTGGTCGAGCCTCGTCGGCGTCGTCGGGGTCGCGGTTGCCTATCTGCTGCGCCGCAGATCCCTGCGCTGGGCGGCGGCGATGGTCGCGGTCGTCGCTGTCGGTGGTTTCGTCGCCGGCCTGGTGGCGACCGCGCAGGCGATGTTCCTGTCCGGCCACGACTTCCGCGTCGTCCTGATGGTGAGTGCCGTTGCCGGTGTGGTCTCCCTCACCTTCGCGTTCATCGTGGCGGGCGCGGCGGTTCGGTGGTCACGCGAGCTCGAGGCGGCCGCCCGCCGGCTGGGTGACGACGTGCCGGGTTCGGCGCAGCAACCGGTGGCTGGCCCGGCTGAGCTGGCCAGCGTGTCGGCCGAGCTGCACCGTACCAGTCAGCGCCTCGCGGAGTCCCGAGAACGAGAGCGCACGCTCGAGTCCTCGAGACGCGAGCTCGTCGCCTGGGTATCGCACGACCTTCGTACGCCGCTTGCCGGCCTTCGTGCGATGACGGAGGCGCTGGAGGACGGGCTGGTCCCGGACCCCGGCAGGTACCACGCCCAGATGCGCGCGGAGGTGGACCGGATGACGCGGATGGTGGACGACCTGTTCGAGCTGTCGCGCATCCACTCCGGAGCGTTGCAGCTCACCATGGACCGGGTGCCCCTGCGTGACGTCGTCAGCGACGCGCTGGCCGGGGCGGACCCGGTGGCAAGGGCGCACGGGGTGCGGCTTGGTGGAGCCGTCGAGGAGGGTGCGATCGTGATGGCCGACGCGCGGGAGCTCTCGCGCGTCGTCACCAACCTCGTGATGAACGCGATCCGGCACACGCCGAGCGACGGCGCGGTCGAGGTCTCCGGTCGGGTGACCGACGGCGTCATCGAGCTCGCGGTCCGTGACGAGTGCGGCGGCATACCCACCGAGGACCTCGAACGGGTCTTCGACGTCGCCTGGCGAGGCACAGCCGCACGAACTCCCGAGCCAGGCAGCGCGACCGCCGGAGCCGGCCTCGGCCTGGCGATCGTCCGCGGCATCGTGGAGGCGCACCGCGGCAGCGTCGCGGTCTCGAACGAGGCGCCCGGCTGTCGCTTCCTCGTCCGACTGCCGGTCTGAGCTGCTGGCTCTCCGAGCGCGCAGGGCCCGTGCGTAAGTGGGTCTCTCGGCTGATCGCGACCGACGTAGGGTGGCGATCGGCAGGACGCCGAGCGGGAGGACGACGCCGTGCGACACACCGAGCTGTGGCATCGGCTCGAGGCCGCCCTGGGGGCCGCCTATGCACGCACCTGGGCTCGCGAGCACGTGGTCGCCGGGCTCGAGCAGCGCACGGTTCTGCAGGCACTCGACGCGGGATGGGATGCCAAGGCGGTGTGGCGTGCCGTGTGGAAGGAGCTCGAGCTGCCCCTGCGGGATCTCTGACGGCGTGTCGCGTTGGTTCGAACAGGTGTTCGCTCTACGGTTGTCCACAATGATCCGCACCCGGTCGCGTATCCACCTGGATCGATCGACCGGCCGCGTTGTCGGTGGGTGCGGTTAGCGTTTTTCCTGACAACGACCCGGGTCCACGACCCGCCTGACGTTTGGATGACCTCCATGGTGGAAGCAGACCGCTCCAAGGCCCTCGACAACGCGCTGGCGCAGATCGAGCGCAACCACGGCAAGGGCTCGGTGATGCGCCTCGGCGACCGCGGCAAGGTTCCGGTCGAGGTCATCCCCACCGGCTCTATCGCCCTCGACATCGCCCTCGGCATCGGGGGGCTGCCCCGGGGCCGTGTCGTCGAGATCTACGGTCCGGAGTCGTCCGGCAAGACGACAGTGGCCCTGCACGCCGTGGCCAACGC
>JBBQKY010000172.1:0-5536 GCA_038327385.1 Propionibacteriales bacterium | reverse complement strand
CCTACCCACAAGGCGCGGGCGAGGCCGAAGGCGGCCACCGACGCGCCGTACACGAGTACCGCGATCGCGATCGCCTTGCCCTGTCGTCGGATCTTGCTCACCCAGCCCGAGAAGGTGAACGCGATCAGTGACCCGATGGCCGGCGCGGCCTGCAGCAGGCCGACGGTCCGCACTCCGCCGCCGAAGAAGCCGCCTGCCACCGCCGGGAACAGCGCCCGCGGCTGCGCCAAGACCATGGCGCACATATCCAGGATGAACGTCATCCGCAGGTTCGGCGCCCTCGCCAGGAAGCGGAACCCCTCCACCACCGACCGCAGCCCGGGCCGCGTCCTGGCCTCGCCCTCCAACGGCTGCGGCGGGATCGGCGGCAGCCGCACCAGCGAGTAGAGCGCCGCCAAGAAGGTCACGGCATCGATCGCGTAGGCCAGCCCGTAACCGGCCGCGCTGATAGCAAGCGCCCCGAGCAGCGGGCCGATCGTGAAGCCGAGGTTGAACGACGCCATGTTGAGTGCGTTCGCGGCGGGCAGCAGCTCCTTGTCGATCAGCCGCGGGATGATCGCACTCCGGGTCGGGCTGTTCACCGCGAAACAGGCCGACTGCAACGCGACCACCACATACAGGACGGCGACGTTGTCGAGGTGCATGACCGCCTGCGCCACAAGGACCAGTGACAGCACCCACAAGCCGAGCGACGACGCCAAGGCGAGCTTGCGCCGGTCGACAGCGTCGGCGATCGCCCCGCCGTACAGGCCGAAAGCGATGAGCGGGAAGAGCGCGAAGAGACCGACCAGCCCGACCGAGAACGTCGAGGACGTGAGCGCGTAGACCTGGATGGCGATCGTCACGGCGGTCATCTGCTGGCCGAGCTGGGAGACGGTGCTGCCGATCCAGAGCCGGCGGTAGTCCAGCGACGCCTGGAGCGGTCTGACGTCGGTCAGGACCCGACCCAGCCGGCGCTGCACGCGCCAACACTAGGTGGTCCGCTCCGGATCAGAGCACAGGGACGTCGCCCGTGGTCTGGTCCCCGCGCTCTCCCTGCTCGGCGGTCTCCGGCGGCCCCTCGGTCTCGATCTCGGGCTCCTCGGCGGTCTCCATGAGCTGGCGGATCGCGCGCTGGTCGGCGAGTGAGGGGAAGCCCCAGCCCGGCTGGTAGCCGTAGACCTCGTCGAGCAGCCGGCCGTCGGCTAGCGTGTCGAGGATCTCGACGGACTCCGGACCGATCAGCGCCGGATGCTCGACGCCGCAGGCCTCGGAGACCTTCAGCAGATCTCGGCGGAGCGTCTTGACGTAGTTCGCCACCCGCTCCCCCTTGAGATCGGGGTCCAGACCACGCGCGAGCCACTTGTTCTGCGTGGCCACTCCGGTCGGGCATCCACCGGTATGACACTTCTGCGCCTGGATACAGCCGACCGCCAGCATCGCCTCCCGGCCGACGTTCACGATGTCGGCACCCAGACCGAAGGCGACGATCGCGTTGTCGGGAAGGCCGAGCTTGCCGGCCCCGATGAACGTGACACTCTCGTGCAGGCCGCGTTCGGCGAAGATCGAGTAAACCCGGCTGAACCCAAGCCGGAAGGGCAGCGAGACAGCGTCGGTGAAGATCAGCGGAGAGGCACCCGTCCCTCCCTCGCCGCCGTCGATCGTCAGGAAGTCGACGCCGCGCGACGTGCTCTCCATCTGGTCGACGAGGTCGTGCCAGAACGCGAGGTCTCCAACCGCGCTCTTGATGCCGACCGGCAACCCCGTCTCGTCGGCCAGCATCTCGACGAGACGAGCATCGAGTCGACATCGGTGAACTCGGAGTGCCGAGACGGGCTGATGCAGTCCTTGCCCTCCGGTACGCCGCGTGTCCTGGCGATCTCCGCCGAGACCTTCGGCGCCGGGAGGACTCCGCCGAGACCAGGTTTGGCTCCCTGGCTGAGCTTGACCTCGAGCGCCCTGATCGGCGCGCCGGCGACGAGGTCCTTGAGCCGCGAGATCTCGAACCTGCCGTCCTCGTCACGACAGCCGAAGTAGGCAGTCCCGATCTGGAAGACCAGCTCGCCCCCCATCCGGTGGTACGACGAGACCGCCCCCTCCCCGGTGTTGTGCAGGCAGCCGGCCTCGAGGGCACCTCGGTTCAGCGCCTCGATGGCGTTGCCGGACAGCGCTCCGAAGCTCATCCCGGAGATGTTGACCACCGAGTTGGGGCGGAAGGCGAGGCGCCTGCCGCGGGCCGCCCCGAGCACCTTCGCCGACGGGAGCCAGGCTTCCTGGCCAGGCTTGCCATGGGTGGCGTACTGGCGGCCGAACGTGCGGTGGTGGATGATCACGTTCCCGCTGCTGTGCTCGAGGTCGTTGTCCGTGCCGAAGCCGAAGTAGTTGTTCTCCCCCTTGGCCGAGGCGTACACCCAGCGGCGCTGGTCGCGGCTGAAGGGCCGCTCCTCGTCGTTGGACGCGACGACGTACTGCCGCAGCTCCGGCCCCACCGCCTCCAGCAGGAACCTGCCGTGCCCGACGACCGGGAAGTTCCGCAGGATCGCGTGCCGTCGCTGCAGCAGGTCATGAGCGGCCAGCGCAGCAACAGCCAGCGCCGGCGTCGCCGGCCAGATCTTTCTCATACGGCCCAGTCTCAGCCGTCCCGCCCAAGCGGCGCCACCCCTTGGAACGGCCGGCCGCAAGCGGTGCCGCCGAGGAGACTGCGGGACCCGAATTGGCTTGCCCGGCATGGCAGTGCGACGTACCGTGAAGCCACACATGAAGGGAGGTGGTCCGCCTAATGCATTCCAAACGGACTTGTGAGGTGGCCAGCCGCTAGCCGGCCGACCATGGATCCGCCTTCCGCTCAGATGGTGGGAGGGCCGCGATCCCTCAGGACGACGTAGCGAATCCACGTTGGCTACCCGGGCCCGCGGGTGCTGGACCGTCCATCCAGCCGTGACAACCAGTCGCGCAAAGCCCGCGGGCTTGTCCATGCCCGCATTCGATAGGTTCGCCCCGTGGGCAGCGAGCAGCAGCGCGACATCGCCGCGTGGCGTCGCGAGTACGAGGATCGCGGCCTCCGCCGGAGCGACCTCCCCGACGACCCGATGGTGGCGTTCCGCGGCTGGCTTGACGACGCGGCCAACGCCGGCCTCCACGAGCCGAACGCGCTGGTCGTCTCCTCGGTGGGGCCGGACGGGCCGTCCTCCCGCATGGTGCTCCTCAAGGGCCTCGACGAACGTGGCTTCGTCTTCTACACGAACTACGAGAGCCGCAAGGGAGCCGAGCTCGCCGCGAACCCCGCATGCGCCCTGCTCTTCCCCTGGCACCCGCTCGAACGGCAGGTCCGCGTGGAGGGCGTGGCCAGCCGCACCAGCGCCGAGGAGTCCGACCTCTACTTCGCGTCCCGGCCGAGACTTGCCCAGCTCGGCGCGCGGTCCTCGCCGCAGTCCCAGGTAGTGCCCTCGCGCAGCTACCTGGAGGGCGTCTTCACCCGCGAGCTGCACAGGTACGCCGACCAGCCGACCGTGCCCCGGCCCGACAACTGGGGCGGCATCCTCGTCCGCCCGCATCGCATCGAGTTCTGGCAGGGTCGACCGGGGCGACTGCACGACCGGCTGCGCTTCGACCGTGCCGACGAGACGACCTGGGTCGTCGAGCGACTGGCTCCCTGACCGCCTGTCCGACTCGGGCGGCAGGCCCCGCGCCCCGCCTGGCTGGCCCCCGACCGATGGGCGAGAATGAGCGCGGCACATCCGTCGTACGAGGAGCCACGCATGGTCGAGATCCACCACGGACTGGAGGGCGTCATCGCCTTCGAGACGCAGATCGCCGAGCCCGACAAGGAGGGGTCTGCGCTGCGTTACCGGGGGGTCGACATCGAGGACCTCGTCGGCCGGGTGCCGTTCGGCAACGTCTGGGGGCTCTTGGTCGACGGCAGCTACGAGCCAGGGCTCCCGCCGGCCGAGCCGTACCCGATCCCCGTCCACTCCGGGGACATCCGCGTCGACGTGCAGAGCGCGATCGCGATGATCGCGCCGGCCTGGGGCATGCGCCAGCTCTACGACATCAGCGACGCGCAGGCGCGCGACGACCTCGCCCGGACCGCCGTCATGGCCCTCTCGTACGTCGCGCAGGCGGCGCGTGGGATCGGTCAGCCGATGGTGCCGCAGTCCCAGATCGACAGGTGCGCGACCGTCACCGAGCGCTTCATGGTGCGGTGGCGAGGCGAGCCGGACCCCAGGCACGTCAAGGCCGTCGATGCCTACTGGACCTCGGCCGCCGAGCACGGGATAAACGCGTCGACGTTCACCGCCAGGGTGGTGGCGTCGACCGGCGCCGACGTCGCGGCGAGCCTGTCGGCGGCCGTCGGTGCCATGTCCGGTCCCTTGCACGGCGGCGCCCCCTCGCGCGTGCTGCACATGATCGACGAGGTCGAGCGCCGTGGGGAGGCGGAGACCTACGTCAAAGAGCTGCTGGACAAGGGCGAGCGACTGATGGGCTTCGGCCACCGCGTCTACCGCGCCGAGGACCCGCGGGCACGGGTACTGCGTCGTACGGCGCGCGAGCTCGGCGCCCCCCGCTACGAGATCGCTGCAGCACTCGAGAAGGCGGCCCTGGAGGAGCTCCGTTCCCGACGACCAGACCGCGTTCTCGAGACCAACGTGGAGTTCTGGGCTGCCATCATTCTCGACTTCGCGGAGGTCCCGCCGCACATGTTCACCTCGATGTTCACCTGCGCGCGTACGGCGGGCTGGAGCGCCCACATCCTCGAGCAGAAGCGGACCGGCCGACTGATCCGGCCGTCTGCCCACTACGCCGGGCCCGCGGCGCGCAAGCCGGACGCCGTCGAGGGCTGGGACCCGAGCTGGGCCTGACCCGATCTCTGAAAGGCTGACGTGTGCCTGACCTGACGATCCCCCCTGACCTGCTGCCGACGGACGGCCGGTTCGGCTCCGGCCCGAGCAAGGTCCGAGTGCCGGCACTCGACGCCCTGGCGGCCACGGGCACGACGTACCTCGGCACCTCGCACCGGCAGCCTGGCGTTCGCTCGGTCATCGGCCGGGTGCGGGAGGGCCTCGCCCAGCTGTTCTCAGTGCCCGAGGGCTACCAGGTGGTCCTCGGCAACGGTGGGGCCACCGCGTTCTGGGATGTGGCGACCTTCTCGCTGATCCGGCACCGCAGCCAGCACCTGTCCTTCGGGGAGTTCTCCGCGAAGTTCGCCGCGGCGGTCGTGGCGACGCCGTTCCTCGACGAGCCGACCGTGCTGAAGGCAGATCCGGGCAGCCGACCCGAGGCCAAGGCGGAGGTCGGGGTCGATGCCTACGCATGGGCGCACAACGAGACGTCGACCGGCGTGATGGCGCCCGTCACCCGAGTGCCCGGTGCCGACGAGGACGCCCTGGTGGTCGTCGACGCCACCTCGGGCGCCGGTGGCCTCCCGGTCGACGTGAGTCAGACCGACGTCTACTACTTCGCGCCGCAGAAGTCGTTCGCCTCCGACGGCGGGCTGTGGCTGGCGCTGATGTCGCCGCGTGCGCTGGACCGGGTTGCCGAGATCAAGGCTTCCGGTCGC
>JBBQKY010000171.1:0-5575 GCA_038327385.1 Propionibacteriales bacterium | reverse complement strand
CCTCGGCGACGGCCGCTACGAGATCGAGGGGCTGCTCGGCCGCGGCGGGATGGCCGACGTCCACGCGGCCCAGGATGTGCGGCTGGGCCGTACGGTGGCGATCAAGCGGCTCCGCATCGACCTGGCGGGAGACCCGACGTTCCAGGCCCGGTTCCGCCGGGAGGCCCAGTCCGCTGCCTCGCTCAACCACCCGTCGATCGTCAGCGTCTACGACACCGGCGAGGAGCCCGACTCGAACGGCTCGGGCGTGCTGCTGCCCTACATCGTGATGGAGCTCGTCGAGGGCATGACGCTGCGCGACATCCTTCGCGAGGGTCGCAAGATCCTTCCCGAGCGCGCCCTCGAGATCACCGCCGACGTGCTGAGCGCCCTCGACTACAGCCACCGGGCCGGCATCATCCACCGCGACATCAAGCCCGCCAACGTGATGCTCACGCCCGCCGGTGAGGTGAAGGTGATGGACTTCGGGATCGCCCGTGCCATCGCCGACTCGTCGGCGACGATGACGGCCACCGCAGCTGTTGTCGGCACCGCCCAGTACCTGTCCCCTGAGCAGGCCCGCGGTGAGCAGGTCGACGCGCGCAGCGACCTGTACTCGACGGGTTGCCTGCTGTTCGAGCTGCTCACCGGCCGCCCGCCGTTCGTCGGGGACTCGCCGGTGTCCGTCGCCTATCAGCATGTCCGCGAGCAGCCGTCCGCCCCGTCCGCCCACGAGCCGGCGGTATCGGCCGACGTCGACGCGATCACCCTCAAGGCGCTCGCCAAGCGCGTCGACGAGCGATACCAGAGCGCCTCGGAGATGCGCGCCGACATCGAGCGCGCCCTCAGCGGAGCACCGGTGCATGCACCGGCGGTCGTCGGCGCAGCGGCCCTGGAGACGCAGCCGTTCCTGCCGCCCCCGGTGGCAGGAGGCCTGACTTCCACGAGCCTCACCAGAAGCGGCTCGTCGACGTACGACGAGGAGTCGAGCCCGGGGCCGCGGACGGGACTCTGGGTGCTGTTGGGCGTGCTCGGTGCGGCACTCGTCATCGCCGGCGTGCTGCTGGTGCCGCGGCTGCTCGGCAGCAGCGGCACGACACGCGTGGACGTCCCGAACATCGTAGGGAAGAGCCTGCCGGCCGCCACCACGATCCTCGAGCAGAGCGGCCTCCAGGTCGGCACCACGAAGCCGGTCTACAGCGCGAAGCCGAAGGACCAGGTGCTCGCGCAGGACCCGCCGCCGCTCCACCAGGCCGACAAGGGGTCAGCGGTCAACCTGACGATCTCAGCCGGCCAGCAGAGGCACCCCGTTCCTCCGCTGACCCAGTACTTCGTCAAGGAGGCGGAGGCGAAGCTGGTGGCTCTCGGGTTCCAGCCGCATCCGGTCAAGGTGTCCAACACCGCCCTGCGCTTCGGGAAGGTGATCCGGACCGACCCTCCGGCGGGCAGCATCGAACGCGTCGGCACGGTGGTGCGGGTGTTCTACTCGGCGGGCTACATCGCTGTGCCCAACGTAATCGGCCAGAGCCAAGCTGCCGCTATCGCAACCCTGCGCAAAGCGCACTTCAACCCCACGTCGGCACAGTCTTCGTCGGACGCGCCCGCCGGCACCGTCATCAGGACGGATCCCGCGCCGCGGACGCCGAAGCCTTACGGCTCGACGGTCGTCATCTTCGTCTCCACCGGCCCGCCGACGGCACCGACTTCACCCACCCAGCCCACGACACCCACCACCCCCACCCAGCCCACGACACCCACCACACCCACCCAGCCCACGACACCCACCACACCCACAACACCCACCACCCCCACGACGCCGACGACTCCCACCACTCCCACGACGCCGACGACTCCCACGACGACGACCAGCACCCGCTGATCGGCGCGGGTCGGCTCGCGGCTGCTCAGGAGCCCGTCGGGTCGGCGTACTGCAGCGTCAACGGCCCGGCGTACCCGGGAACGTGCAGGTCAGTGCTGCGCCGCAGGGACCAGCCGAGGTTGTAGGGAGGCGGCACGTAGTCCCGGTAGTTCCGCACCTCGGGGGATGCCATCAGTGCCTGGTACATCGGCCCGACGTTGCCGACCGCGACGATCCTGTACGGCGGGGCGTACGGCACACCCTGCAGCACCACCGTGTTGCCCACGCACTTGATGCCTGTCGTGGCGATGATCCGGCGTCCTTGCAGGCTGATGCCCTCCGCGCCGCCTGACCACAGCGCATTCGTCACGGCCTGGATGTCCTGCTGATGCACGAGCAGCAGGTTCGGATCGGTGCCGGTCGGCGGCGCCTCGCCCCGAGGAGCGTCGTCGAGCGTCACGACCAGGCCCGGTCCCGCCAGGCTGCGCAGACCAGCAGGGACCTCGAGCGTGCGGAGCAGGCTCTGAAGCTTGTTGGCCTGCTGGCTGTCGAGACCGGCGGTCAGCGCATCGACCTGCTCCTGCAGCGCTCTTGTCTGAGCAAGCTGGGCCTCGACCTTGTGCCGCTCGGTGCTGACGATCTCGATCAGGCTGTCGTTGCGACCGCCCCGCAGGTCGGTGCCGCGCGCGTTGATCGCACTCGTCGCCGCCAGCAGCCCGGCGCACCCGAACGCCACGGGCGCCGCCAACCGCCACGGCCACGTCCCCCGCGCCGGGCTTGGCCACAGCAGGGCACGCCACCGGCTGGGCGCCTGCTGCTTGTGGTGCTGGCTCATCGGTCGGACGTCACTCTCCGCGGTATCGGCGTGGTGCTCCTGGTGGCTTGGACCGGGCCACTGTACGTCGGTTTCCGCCCGCCGTACCGGCTACTCTGAGACGAAAGTCCGAGTTTGACAGGAGTCGTCGTGCCGGAGTCTCGCTCACGCAAGAAGGCTGACTACGTCCCGCCGTCGGGGTCCAAGAAGGTCGTCCGAGTCGGCTCCGGTCGCTGGGTGGCGCCGGCGATGGTCTTCTGCTGGATCTTCGGGCTTGCCTGGATCGTCGTTTACTACCTGCTGCCGGACCTCAAGTACATGACCGACCTCGGCAACTGGAACCTGGCTATCGGGATGGCGTTCATCGCCGTCGGGTTTGTGCTGTCGACCCGCTGGGAGTGACCTGGCAACCCTGGCAATGAGAGCCTGGACGGGCCCTGAGCGTCGCCGGTCAGGACGCCGGCGGGTTGTCGCCGGTTCCCTCGCCAAGCCCCGAGGCGATCAGCTTCGCCAGCGTCTCGAGAGCCGCTGCCGCGCCTGCGCCGTCGGCCGCCAGTCGCACCCGGTTGCCTTGGCGTACGCCGAGCGACATCAGCTCGAGCATGCTGTCGGCAGCAGCAGGCCCTGCGCCCGTCTCCACGTTGGTGATGGAGACCTCGACGGACAGGGCCGCCGCCGCCTTGGCCAGCACCACCGCTGGGCGCGCGTGCAGCCCTTCGGGGTTGACGATCTCGACCTCGAGACTCTCCCCTGTCGCCGCACTCTCGACGCCCGCAGCTGTGCCGTCGCTCGCCTGTCGGCTAGTGCCTCCGGGCGGTTCGGTAGGCGCGGGTGTGCTCGACACGTCCTCGTCGCTGCCGGCGAGCTGAGCCGTCTTGGCCGGCATCGCTGCGGTCGCCGAACGCTCGACATCGGCCAGCGAGCTGCCGAGTGACGCCTGGACCACTGCGGCGACGAGGCCTTCCACGAAAGGCGCTCGCGACAGCAGCACCTCCCCCGCGACGTCCTCGACGAGCTCGAGAGCCATCTCGCTCGACATCAGCGCGCTGCCGAGGTCGGTGATCACCAGGACGCCCGAACCAGCGCTGCCCGCGTCGGCGCGCTGGATAGCGGCAGCCACCGCCACCGCGTCGGTACCGAGGCCGCCGTCGCTGCCGGCCGCCACCTCGACTGACGGCGGGCTCTGCCCCGCCATCTGCATAGCCAGGTCGACCGCAGCGAGCGCGAGGGGCTCCGAGTGCGAGACGACGACGATACCGATCACACCTCGCCTCATCCCTCAGACAGAGCAGCAGCCAGTGCTTCCAGCAGCAGTGTCACCGAGGCCGATCCCGGGTCGATGTGACCCGCGCTGCGCTCACCGAGATAGCTGGCGCGGCCCTTGCGGGCGACCAACGGCTCCGTGCCGTCACGGCCCTTCGCGGCCGCTGCTGCTGCCGCCGAGGCCGCCGAAGCGGCATCGGCGCCAGCGCCCAGTGCCTCCTCGAACGCAACGACGGCAGGGTCGAGAGCATCGACCATCGTCTTGTCACCGAGCTCTGCCTTGCCGCGCGCCACCACCCCTTCGAGCCCGGCGCGCAGCGCCTCCCCGAGCTGGGTGGGCGTCGCCGTGTCCGACTCGCCGACCGCCTTTCCCATCCGGAGAAGCATCGTGCCGTACAACGGGCCACTCGCCCCACCGACCGTCGAGACCAGCGTCATGCCACTGGTCTTGAGCAGGGCCTCGATGCTGTCGGGGGGTTGGCTGGCGAGCTTGTCCACGACGGCGGTGAAGCCTCGGGTGAGGTTCGAGCCGTGGTCGGCGTCACCGATGGCGCTGTCCAGCTCGGTGAGGTAGCCCCGGTTCTCGGTGACCGACTCCTTGGCACGGGTCAGCCAGTCGTTGACCTGGGCGAGGCTGACATCAGCCACCGCTCACATCCCCCACCGCAGACCCGGGGTGCTGACCGGAGCGTCCCACAGCCGGATCATCTCCTCGTCGGCCTTCACCAGCGTGATCGAGCAGCCGGCCATCTCGAGGGAGGTGATGTAGTTGCCGACCAGGGCGCGAGCCACCGTGATGTTGTGACCGTCGAGGATCTTCTTGAACTCCCCGTACATCAGATACAGCTCGATGAGCGGCGTCCCGCCCATGCCGTTGCAGAGGGCGATGACCGGATCGCCTGAGTCGAAGGACATGTCCGACAGCACCGGCTCGAGCAGCTGCTCGGCGATGTCCCGGGCCGACGCGAAGTCGCGTCGGTAGCGGCCGGGCTCACCGTGGATTCCGATCCCGATCTCCATCTGGTCCTCGGGCAGGTCGAACGTCGGCTTGCCAGCTGACGGTACGACGCACGACGTCAGCGCCATTCCCATCGTGCGGCCGTTGCCGTTGACCCGCTCGGCGATCTCCTTGACGGCCGCCAGGTCGCGGCCTTCCTCGGCTGCTGCGCCGGCCAGCTTCTCGACGATCACCGTGACACCGACGCCCCGGCGCCCGGCCGTGTAGAGGCTGTCCTGGACGGCGACGTCGTCGTTCGTGACGATCGCCTCCACCTGGACGCCCGAGTCGGCGGCCAGCTCTGCTGCCATCTCGAAGTTGAGCACGTCTCCGGTGTAGTTCTTCACAATGTGGAGCACGCCGGCACCACCATCGACGGCGGTCGTCGCGGCGAGGATGGGCTCGGGGCTGGGCGAGGTGAAGACCTCCCCGCAGACCGCAGCATCGAGCATGCCGGTGCCGACGAATCCACCGTGGAGCGGCTCATGCCCGGAGCCCCCACCGGAGACCAGACCCACCTTGTCGTTGACCGGGGAGTCACCCCGGATGACCAGCCGGTTCTCATGGTCGACACGGAGCTCCGGATGCGCGGCCGCCACCCCGAGGAGCGACTCCTTGACGACGTCGTCTGGTGCGTTGATGAGCTTCTTCACAGATTCCCCTT
>JBBQKY010000170.1:0-5590 GCA_038327385.1 Propionibacteriales bacterium | reverse complement strand
CGAGGCCATCGCGAGAATCAGCGAGAAGACGATGCCCCCGATCACGAGCTGGATCCCCTGCACGAACTGTGACGTCTGCTGGGTCCCGTTGCCGATCGGGAACGTCACGACGAGGTCACTGGTGATCGTGACGGTCTGCTTGAGCACGACCTGTCTTGGGTTCCGGAGGGCCGTTCCCGGCGGCAGCGTAGAGGTGTCGATCCGGATGGTGTAGGTCTTCCCCAGCACGTCGTTCGCAGCCCCTAGGGGGACGGAGAACGAGCCCGCCTTGTCAGAGACCGCTGTTCCTACGAGCCTTCCGGTCTCATCCTCGACCGTGATCCTGACCCCGGGGACAGGCTTGGCCGGCTTGACCCGGGTGTCGATCAAGGTACCGACGATGTGGATCGTGCCATCGACGGCCAGCGCCTGTTGTCGCGGCTGGGCTTGCGCCTGCGCGGCTGACCCGGTCCCCACCACGACGGCGAGCGCGAACAGCATCGCAAGCAGGAGTGAGGCGACCGACGTGACGCGCACTCGCACCTGGGGGACTCCTGTCGTCGGCTTGGCCTGCTCGATGACGCTTGTCGGGGACTATAGCGAGCAACCCGGCCCACAGCCCACCAAACACCCAGCTCGTCATCGGAACCCGATCACGATTGCCGTCAGCACCGGAGCGACAACCAGCGCAGGGAGCAGATCTGCCACCGGTACCTGCTTGATCTTCAGCAGGCGCAGGCCCACGCCGCCCAGCAGCAGTCCTCCGGTCGCCGTGATCGCCAGCAGGTGTGGCTCCGGCAGCAGCTGTCCCACGATCGCCCCCACGACGGTAAGGCTGCCCTGCACGACTAGGACGACGATCGCCGACGCAGCAACGCCCCAGCCGAATGACGAGGCGAACGCGATGGCCGCGAAACCGTCGAGCGTCGCCTTGAGCAGCAGCTGGTCGGCGCCGTTTCCGAGCCCGTCGGACAGCGAGCCCAAGATCGTGAGCGGACCGACGCAGAAGAGCAGCGAAGCCGCCACGAATCCCTCGATGAAGCGCTGACGCTGCTCCGAGCCCGCCGCTCCGGTGAGCCGCTGCTGCAGCCAGCCGCCGAAGCTCTCGAGCCTGGACTCGATCCGGAGCAGCGAGCCGCAGATGCCGCCGACGAGCAGCGAACCGAGCACGATGAGTACCGGTGCCGAGCCGCCGACCGCGGCGCTGAGGTGGGCGTCGGTGACACTCTTGGCGTTGAGACCGGCGACGAGCAGGGTGACCAGACCGAGTGCATCGGTCACGACGTCCCGGGTCCGCGTCGGCAAGCGGTTCCCGAGCAGCACACCGATGCTCGCGCCCAGCAGCACGGTCACCACGTTGACGACCGTGCCCAAGCCTCGAAACATGCATCAGCCTCCTGTCGCCCTGCGCCGGTCCACGGCGAAGTCTGGCACCTCCTGCGCAACGATCGGCGTGGTCGTACTCTTGACGAGGTTCGTCAACGCCGCCTTGGCTGCGCGGCGAGCCGTGGATCGCCTGGGGGGACCCGCTAAGAGATTGGGGAGGCTCATGGCCGGAAGTGACTCTTTCGTGCGAGACGCAGTGCCCGGTGACGCCGAGGCGCTGTTCTCCATCTGGACCGACTTCACCGCAGACCCCCCACGCAGACCGCGGCTGCCGGCGGGCCTCGACGAGGTCCGCCGGGCAGTACGCAAGATCGAGACCGATCCGTGCCAGCGGCTCGTTGTCGCCGTGACCGACGACCAGCCGGTCGGGGTGGCGCACCTCCGCCTCGCTCCGGTGTCCCCGATCCATGGTGAGGACGCCGTGCACGTCGGCTACCTGCACGTGCTCTCGAGGTTTCGCCGGCGCGGCCTCGGCAAGCAGATCATGGAGGCGGCCGCCGACTGGGCGGAGGAGCGGGGGAGCAAGCATGTCGTGGCGTCGGTGGCCGCAACCGCCCGGGACTCGAACCGCTTCCTGGCCAGGCTCGGGATGCACCAGGTCGCCGTGGTGCGGGCCACCACGGTGACGGCGCTGCGAAGCAAGCTCCGCCCGCTCGTCCGGCCACCAGTGACCTCGCAGGTGGTGACGGCCCGCCGGTTGACGCGCCTCAGCGCCAGTCGGGGACCAGCTGGCAGGTGATGCGCGCCGTACAGATACGGCGGTCGTCCTCGTCGGTGATGACGACGTCGTAGCTCGCGACAGTGCGGCCGAGGTGAAGGGGTGTCGCGACCGCGGTGACAAGGCCCCTCGAGGCCGCTCGATGGTGGGTTGCGTTGATGTCGGTCCCGACGGCCACCCGGTCCGGCAGGGCGTGCAGGGTGGCGCCGATCGAGCCCACGCTCTCGGCCAGCACGCACGACGCCCCGCCGTGCAGCACACCGAAGGGCTGGGTGTTTCCGGCCACCGGCATCGTCGCCACGACTCGCGATGCGGCGGCCTCCACGATGACGATGCCCAGTCGGTCGTGAATGGCTGCCGGCGGGATCGCGGAATCGGTCAACCGTGCCTCCTCGGGGGGCTTCGATGTGTCGTACGCCGTGATCTTGTCAGATTGCCGCCGCCGGTGGCTGTCGGTGCCGCGCACTAGAGTTCAACGGTGGCTGCCTCCGACGTCCGTGCCGCCGACGGCGGCGCGACGGGGCGGGGCCGTCAGCTCCTGCTGCTTCTCGACGGCCACTCGGTCGCCTACCGAGCCTTCTACGCGCTGCCGGTCGAGAACTTCTCCACGACCACCGGTCAGCCGACGAACGCTGTCTACGGGTTCACCTCGATGCTGATCAACGTGCTCCGCGACGAGTCGCCGACGCATGTCGCGGTGGCCTTCGACGTCTCCCGGCAGACGTTTCGATCCGCCGAGTACGCCGAGTACAAGGCCAACAGGGCGAAGAGCCCTGACGCGTTCCAGGGTCAGGTGTCGCTGATCCAGGAGGTGCTGGCGGCGCTGCGGGTCACGACGGTCGAGCGGGACGGTTTCGAGGCGGACGACGTCATCGCCACGCTGGCCACCCGGGCGCAGGCGGAGGGCCTCGACGTGCTGATCTGCAGCGGGGACCGCGACGTCTTCCAGCTGGTGAGCGACGGCTGCACTGTCCTTTACCCGAAGCGCGGAGTCTCCGACCTCGCGCGGATGACACCGGAAGCCGTGTTCGAGAGGTACGGCGTGCAGCCGGACCGCTACCCCGACCTCGCGGCGATGGTGGGGGAGTCGAGCGACAACCTTCCCGGGGTCCCCGGCGTGGGACCCAAGACCGCGGCCAAGTGGATCAACCAGTTCGGATCGCTCGACGCCATCGTCGCCCGGGTCGACGAGATCCCCGGCCGCGCGGGTGACGCCCTGCGCGAGCACCTCGCGGACGTGATCCGCAACCGGCGCATCAACGCGCTGGTGTGCGACCTCGAGCTCAGCGCGAGCATCGACGACACCGCAGTTCGGCCGTGGGACCGCGACGAGGTGCATCAGGTCTTCGACAGCCTCGAGTTCCGGGTGCTGCGGGACCGGCTGTTCGCGACGCTGTCGGCCGACGAGCCGCAGATCGAGCCCGGCCCGCAGGTCGACGGCGCCCGGCTGGGGCGGGGCGAAGTGGCCGGGTGGCTCGCCGAGCATGCCTCGGCCGGCGTTCCGACCGGTGTGCACGTCGTCGGGCAGTGGGCCCGGGGCACCGGCCGGGTCGACGCTGTCGCGCTGGCGAGCCCGGCGGGTGTCGCGGCGTGGGTCGACGCCGCCGACATCGCACCTGACGACGAGACTGCCCTTGCCGACTGGCTCGCCGACCCGCTGCGGGAGAAGGCGCTGCACGACGCCAAGGGGCCGATGCTGGCGCTGACCGCACGCGGCTGGCCGCTGGCCGGGCTGGTCGCGGACACCGCGCTGTCGGCCTACCTGTCCCATCCCGACCAGCGGTCCTACGACCTCGCCGACCTGACGCTGCGCTACCTGCACCGCGAGCTGGCCGGGTCGGGCGACGACACGGCCCAGCTGTCCTTCGACCTGGCGGGAGACCTGACCGGCGCCACGGAGGCGATGGTCAAGGCGCACGCCGTTATCGACCTCGCGGCCGCGCTGCACACCGAGCTGGAGAGCCGCGGTGGTTCCCGGCTCCTCTCCGAGGTCGAGCTGCCGCTCGTCGACGTGCTGGCCCGTATGGAGCAGCTCGGCATCGCCGTCGACGTCGAGCACCTGCAGATGCTCGAGTCGCAGTTCGCCACCCGGGTGCGTGAGTCGGCCGACGAGGCCTATGCGGTCATCGGGAAGCAGATCAACCTCGGCTCGCCCAAACAGCTCCAGGTGGTGCTCTTCGACGAGCTCGCGATGCCGAAGACCAAGCGGACCAAGACCGGCTACACGACTGACGCGGAGGCGCTCGCTGCACTGTTCGAGAAGAACGAGCACCCGTTCCTTGCGCACCTGCTGGTGCACCGCGACGTCTCGCGGCTGCGCCAGACCGTCGAGGGGCTGCTGAAGACCGTCTCGGACGACGGTCGCGTGCACACGACGTACAACCAGATGATCGCCGCGACCGGGCGGCTGTCCTCGACCGAGCCGAACCTGCAGAACATCCCGATCCGCACCGAGGAGGGTCGTCGGATCCGGGAGGCATTCGTCGTCGGTCCGCGCGCCGAGGCGCTGCTCACCGCCGACTACAGCCAGATCGAGATGCGCATCATGGCGCACGTCTCCGAGGACGCGGGGTTGATCGACGCGTTCAACTCCGGGGCCGACTTCCACTCCGTCACCGCGTCGCGGGTCTTCGGCGTTCCAGCGGCGCAGGTGAGCGGCGCGCAACGGTCGAAGATCAAGGCGATGAACTACGGCCTCGCCTACGGGTTGTCCGCCTACGGGCTCAGCCAGCAGCTGAAGATCGAGACCGGCGACGCCAGGACGCTGATGGAGGAGTACTTCGAGCGCTTCGGCGGCGTCCGCGACTACCTGCGTGGCGTGGTGGACGAGGCCCGGCGGACCGGCTTCAGCGAGACCCTGCTGGGGCGCCGGCGCTACCTGCCCGACCTCACGAGCGACAACCGGCAGCGCCGCGAGATGGCCGAGCGGATGGCGCTCAACGCGCCCATCCAGGGCTCGGCCGCGGACCTCATCAAGGTTGCGATGCTCAAGGTCGACGGAGCTCTCACGGCGCAGGGACTGGGCTCGCGGATGCTGCTCCAGGTCCACGACGAGCTCGTCTTCGAGGTGGCGCCGGGCGAGCTGGCGGCACTGGAGACCGTCGTACGCCGCGAGATGGCCGCGGCCTACGACCTGGCCGTGCCGCTGGAGGTGTCCGTCGGTGTCGGCATCAGCTGGCACGAGGCCGGCCACTGAAGTCCGTCAGGCGCTGAAACCGGCATGCACGTGGTCGTGGTGCGTGGCATCGCTGAAGAACGCGCTGCCGCCGCCCGGGGGAATGTCTGGACCCCCGACGTTGTACGACCCAGCCTCGACAACCGCCCGCATGTAGCCCGTCACGAGACCGCGCGGTGTGGCCTTGTCGACGACGAGCCGGCCGTCGATCCGGAACGTGTCGAAGGCCCGTCCCTGCGGGTGGTCGCTGAGCCTGGTCGTGCCGAAGACATGAAGGGGATGGCCGGAGCGCACCACGCTGACCCCGATGCGGTACGACGTGGACAACCGCA
>JBBQKY010000169.1:0-5699 GCA_038327385.1 Propionibacteriales bacterium | reverse complement strand
GCAAATCCGCTGCTGCGACTCCCTTGCTCTTCAACACGTCAATCAGCGCGGTCGCCTTTCCGGTGTTGGCATCAAGGGCGCCCTTCGCGCTCTGCGCCCGGGTCTGAACTCCGATGACGACGGTCACGGTGTCCGGGGTCCCGGTGACCGTTCCGAGACCGCGGGTGGTGATGCCGGGAAGGCTTGTCGACCCAGCGCCGGTCGACGTCACCGGTTCATTGCCGCTGGAGCAACCGGCCAGGGCGGCGGCACCGAGCGCGAGGACCACCACACCGGCCAAGCTGAGCTTCATCGGGATCTCCGTTCAGTGATTGGCCCACCAAGGACGATCCGCCAACGTCGACTTGCAGGTGCCCCGGTCACGCCCCGAGCACGGACCATCCCAGCGACCTGGCAGCTTGGGCCTGCCTCAGGTCCGCCGTCACCAACGTGATACCGGAGGGCCCGGCACGCTGCATCGCCGCCAGGTGCACCGCATCGAGGCTGCGGCTCCCGGTAAGGTCGGCGATCCGACCGGCGCCCTCGGCGAGCACGGCGTCGATCTCGACGACGGCCAGGTGTGCCCAGTCGGCTCGGAAAGCGTCGCGAGCGACGGGCGCATCTGCCCCTGTCAGCCGCCTGCCGAGGTTGCGCCAGACCGCAACCCACGTGATCCGGCAGGTCAACCAGCCCTCGTCGCTGCCCAGAATCGTGTTGAACTGCGAGCTATCCGGCTCCTCGATGTAGCGCTTGAGCAGCGCGCTCGTGTCGAGGTAGAGCGTCACTCCTCGGCCCGGTCTTCGTCCACCATGTTCAGCACGGACGCCGACGCTCTGACCCGAGCCGGCGGCGGCGGGACAGGACCGGGTGATCGTGGCGGCGTGATCCAGCCCTCTGCGATACCTCGCGCCAGGTTGTCGCCGCCAGGTAGCGGCCCGAGAACCGCCTTGGGGCGGCCGCGCTCGGTGACGGTGAGGTGCTCACCTCTGGCCGCCCGCTCCAGGTACTCCGAAAGCCGCTCCTTGAGCTCCCGCACTCCCACGTCCATGTGACCACCTCACTCGGCCTGGTGGTCACATAGTAGCGCCGGTGTCCAGATGCTTTCGACCTGCCACCTGGCGGCATCCTTCAGATGGGACGCAGGGCGAGGCGCACGCCCAGGGCGGCAGCCAGCTGCCCAATGTCGTCAGGGTCGCTGGTGACGACGATGTCGCCATGGTGTGCGGCAAGCAGGACAACCACAGCGTCCACCACATCAGCACTACCGGCGGCAGCGAGAAGCTCTCCCACCGCGTACGCGGTCTGGCTGGTGAAGTCGACTCTGTCGCAGCCGTGCAAGAACCGCGCGAGCAGAACCTGCTTGACGCCGTTGCGCCACGCCTGGGCGATCACCGGTGCCGGTACGAGGGGCGGGACCTGGGCCTCCAGCGCCGCCCGATGGATGCGCCACATTGTGGCGTCGCCCCCTTCGGCGGCGATCAGCGCCCCGGTGTCGTAGATCAAACCTGCCATGTCAGGCGACCCCAGCAGTGACATCGGGAAGGTGTTCCCCGTAGAACCGGCGTAGCGCGGTCAGTCTCCTTGCTCGCTTGTCCGGCGGCTCTGGCTGTCCGAGACCTAGTGCGGCCAACTCGCCGCGGGTGGCCTCCATCTCCTCATCCGTGGGAGCGCCGTAGGCGGTCTCGTATTCGACAACCGCTCGCAGGCCCTCGTCGACGCGTGCTTGCCCAATGGCGGCTTTCGACAGCCACGCCGACAGGCTCATGCCTGCTGCAGCAGCCGATCGTTGCGCCAGTGCTGCTGACTGCTCGTCGAGTGAGATCGTGACCTTGCGTACCGTCATGCCGACATCGTACCCCAGGGTCATACCGCCAGTATGGTAAACGGAGAGAGGCCTGGAGCGGCACTGAGCCGCCGGTGACGGGCGGCGAGCACGGGTGTCTCACGCCGAGGCGGGCACGGCATGCAGGACCGGACTGGGCAGGCAGCCCACGCAGCCGAGCCGCGTCTTGCTCGCCGACAGCGGAGTGGCCGCGCCGCAGTGCGGGCAGCCGTCGTTGGCGTAGCTGGCCAGCGCGGGAAGCCAGTCGAAGGCGAACGGGTAGCGTCGTGCACCCCGCCGAACGTCGACCGGCACCCGCCATCCCGGCACCAGCACGGCGTGCAGCCGGAACGGGCGGATGTCGTGGCGGGCCTGGTACTTCTCGTCGATCTCCAGCAGCCGCCGGACACGCTCCTCGCGGGTGCTCGCGGCGCGGGCCGCGAGCAGCTCAGCCCGGTCGGGGTGGGCCGTGGCGCGGCGGCGCTCCAACGACCGCAGCACGTCGTCGTAGTAGGCACGGGCATGCGCGCGTTCCTGCCCATGAGCGTCCGATGCCTGGGCCGACAGGGTGCTGCGCCGTCGGTCGGCCGCGGTCTCGAGGATGCGGTGCGCGTGCTCCACCGCTGCGCCGGCGGCGAGGAGCACCGATGCGGGCGAGGCGCTGGTATCCACGGCGCGCGGGGCGCGCTGCAGCTTCGCCACATCGGCGTCACCCAGTGGGATCCCCGACAGCGCGTCGACCCAGCACTCCAGCCGCTCCTGGTAGCACTCCTCGGCTGACACGGTGTACGTGACCAGCGCACCGACCCGCAACACTGGGCGGGTGACCCGCGTGGGCAAGCCCGTGACGTCGATGCGCCCGTGCTCCACCGGGAACTGCTCCCGGACCCGATCCTGCAGGTAGTCGCCGCCCGGCGCCGGGATGGTCGCAGCGGCGAGCGCGACCACCCCGGCGTCGCCGCCGGTCAGCGTCGCGTCGGCCGCCCGGATCAGCACCGGATGACCCGTGGCGAGCAGCACCGTGCCGTCCTCGCGAGCGACGTCGGGGTCGGACGTCACCATCAGCTCGTCGGGCAGGTCGAACTCGGCGGCCACCGCGGGCGGCAGCACCACGAGTGTGCCGTCGGTCGCCGGCTCGGTGAGCCCGCCGTGGTCATCGACGTAACGCAGCCAGAACTTCAGGCCCGGATCCATCGTCAGTCCTCCCCGACCAGCTGGTCGACCGCACCTCGGGTGCGCAGGTAGTCGCTGCGCGCGCGGGCCAGGTCGGCGCCCAGGCCGTCGAGCGAGACGGCGAATGCGGCGTCGTCGGCGGCGGTGACATAAGCGGTGAACACCGAGGACTCGAAGTCGAAGTCGTCGGTGACCCGACCCAGGATCATGTCCAGCTCCCCGACGACCAGCTCGAAGAGGTTGATCTTCGACTCCAGCACGTGCAGGATGCGCTCCTCGATGGTGCCGCGGGACACCAGGTTGGCGAGCAGGACGTCGTGTTCCTGGCCCACCCGGTGCAGCCGGCCCAGGCGCTGCTCGATTTGCATCGGGTTCCACGGCAAATCCATATTGATCATGACGTGGCAGAACTGCAGGTTGCGGCCCTCGCCGGCGGACTCGGTGGACAGCAGGACCGGCACGTCGCCCGCGAACGCCGCGACCGCAGCGTCCTTGTCGCGCCGAGACAGGCTGCCGTGGTAACAGGCCGCCGGGATGCCGGCTGCGGCGACCTCCGCGGCGATCGCGTGGAGCGTGTGCCGGAACGCGGTGAACACCAGCACCTTCTCCCCGCGCTCGACGTGGCTGCGCAGCCGGGACAGCAACTCGTCGGTCTTGCGGGGCCGTTCGATCGCCCGTGCGCGATCGGCAAGATCGTGCCACCCGGCCTTGTCGAGAGTGGGCGCCGCCGCGGCCGGGCTGGAACCGGCCAGCCGCGTCAGGCTGCGCAGCGTCAGCCGCTGGGTCGGCGCCGCGCCGCGGGCCTCGTCGCGGATCCGGGCGGTGAGCTCGGAGTACAGCGAGCGCTCCGCGTCACAAGGGGTGACCAGGACGGTTTCGGCCAACCGCTGCGGCAGCAGCACCGCCACCTCGCTGCGCCGGTGTCGCACCATGATCTGGCGGGTGCGGGCGCGCAACGCCGCGACATTGCGCAGAGCCTCGACCCCGGAGTCGGCGCAGCCGTGCGCGCGGCGGAACTGGTCGGCCGTGCCGAGCAGGCCCGGCGCGACGAGGTTGACCAGCTCGTAGAGATCCTGCAACCGGTTCTCCACCGGGGTGGCGGTCAGCAGCAGCAGGTACCGGGCGCGCAGCGCGCGTACCAGCTTCCCCGAGGCGCTGGCCGGGTTGCGCAAGCGGTGGGCCTCATCGACGATCACCACGTCCCATCGCTCGTCGGTGACCGCCGACTTGAGCGGGTCGCGCCGGGCCGCGGCCAGCGACGCCAGCACCACCGGGCGGTCCGCTCCCGTCTCCCAGCAGCCGCGGGCCGCGATCGTGGTGGGCAGGGCGAACTTGCGCTCCAGCTCCTCACGCCACTGGCCCACCAACCCGGCCGGAGTGATGACGAGCGCACGGTCGGCCAGCCCCCGCATCCGCAGCTCCGAGAGCACCAGCCCGGCCTCGATCGTCTTGCCCAGACCAACCTCGTCGGCAAGGATCGCCCGCCCCCGCATCCGGCGCAGCACCGTCTGCATCGTGGCGAGCTGGTAGTCGAACGGGGTGAAACTCAGGCGCGACGCCGACAGGACCGTGTCGAACCCCGGCCGGCTCCACACCTCGCCCGCCTCGTCGACCAGCGCCGACCGTCGCGGATCCACCTCCGACGAGCAAGCCAGCCGTTCGAGCAGCGGCGCGTACAGCGCATGCACCTCGGCACTCACCACCGGCTGCTCCACCAGACCAACGGACATCCGCGCCCCCCTCGTTCATAACGAGGCGCACGCTATCGGGACCCTCTGACAATCCTGGCCACCCGGGCCGGAATGTCGCCCGCCTGGCAGGACCAGCCCATGAGCGACCAGGCCGGACTGTTCGACCTGCCCGACCCGGTACCGCCGAGGCCACCGACCCGGTCGGGCCGCGGGCGGGCTCGGGACACCTTCGCGCGCACCGTCGTCGCCGACGTGTCGGTGGAGGACGCCGGCGCACTGCGCGCCGAGGCGTCGCGTGCTCTGGATCACACCGTCGTGATCGGCGAGACCACCGACGCCGAAAACGACGACCTACCGGATCTGCGGGAGGAGATCTCCACGAGCCCGGCCGCCGCGGTGCAGTGGTGCGTCGAGCCGACCATAGGCATGGGACCATCGCTCGAGTCCGGCGCGGTCCGGATCGACATGATCGACCACTCCGCCGAGGAGAAGTCCGCCGGGCTGGTCAGGGTGGCCTGGACCGTGACCGTCAAGATCCTCGACGCCGCGGCGGTGCGGGAGCTGGCGCTGACGGCCTGCCCGGACACCGACGTGGCTACCCAGGCCGCCATCCCGGCGTCACCTGGACGTCCGTCGAGGTCACCGTCGAGCAGGTGCTGGCCTGCGCGCGGTGACCGGCATCAGTCGCATACACCGAGCAACCCTCTGCACATGGCGAACGGGACACCACTGTCGTCAGACCCCGACCGTAGTAGCGCCGCTCCAGGGTCAGCGAACTATCGAAAACCTCAGATCCCGTTGTCAATTCTGTCAGCTCGTCATGGATCCTTGCGCCTGAGGAGTTGTTGGGGCGATGTTTTGGTTCAGCCGGAACACGTTGGCGGGGTCGTGGATCCGCTTCAGTTCGGCGAGTCGCGGGTAGTTGTCTCCGTAGGCTGCGCGGACGCGTTCCTGGCCCTCGGCGCCCAGGTTGTTGACGTACGCGGCGCTTTCTAGGTGTGGCTGCATGGCTGTGAAGAACGCCCGGGTCCATT
>JBBQKY010000168.1:0-5761 GCA_038327385.1 Propionibacteriales bacterium | reverse complement strand
CGCGACATCGGTCTGGATCCGGCGAGCCCAGCTGCATGCGAGACGATCTCGCTGGTCGCGGCGAACTGCCGGTGGGAGCACGACGGCCAGGCGTTCTTCGACGGCGAGGTAGAGGCGTGCGTCAACGGCCGTACGCTATCGATCGGCGCCTACTTCGGTGCCGACGTCGACGGCCTCGTCACGGGCCTTCTCTGCAACCAGCTCGTCGACGGGGGCTGGAACTGCTGGACCGAGCAAGGCGCCACCGTGTCGTCGTTCGACTCGACGATCTGCGTGCTCGAGGGCCTGCTCGAGTACGAGCTGTCCGGGGGACCGATAACCGTGGCAGAGACCCGCCGGCGCGGCGAGGAGTACCTGTTGGAGCGACACCTGTTCAGACGCAGAAGCACGGGAGAGGTGCCGGCCGAACGCTGGCTCGCATTCTCGTGGCCGCCGCGCTGGCACTACGACGTCCTGCGCGCCCTGGACCACTTCCGTCGCGCCGGCGACGCCCCCGACGGTCGCATCGCCGAGGCCATGCAGCTTGCCCGCGACAAGCGTCAGCCGGACGGCACGTGGCTGCTCGAGAACACCCACCCGGGCGAGACCCAGTTCGAGCTCGAAGACGGCGACGGGCGCCCAAGCCGATGGAACACGCTGCGGGCGCTGCGCGTCCTGGACTGGTACGACCGCCGGTAGTAACCCTGTCTGTAGCCGTGCCGGGTATCGGGTTGGCCAAACGGACGCTGTCGTTGCGCTCGAGGCACCCAAGTCGGCGTCGCTCTGCTCGCCGCGGAGGTCCGACCCCGCGAGCAACTGAGGCAGGGGCTGGTCGACCGCCGCCACCGCAGTCCTGATGCACACGCCGCCCCTGGCTGACAGCTACCTCCGACCAACCCGACGCGGTACGCCGACACTGACAGGTAGGTCACAGGCCTCGCTCATCCCGCGGCAAGGCTCGCCATCCATCGTGGAGGTCACAGCCGCCAACCGGGCGGTGTTGCTCGATGGAGGTCGCGATGGACAACACGACAAGGGACAACACAACAAGGGACACCACGACAAGCGACTCGGCCCGCAGGGTCCGCTGGGCGGGGGCGGCGGCGCTGGTGGCTGCCGGCGCGGTCGGTGGTGGTGTGCTCGCCAGCACACTGACCGCCTCGGCGACTACTGACAACGCCCCAACGGTTAACGGCCATGTGGCCCACGGCCACCCGTGGCCCGGGTGGGGCGGCGATCGACCGGGGCGAAGCGACGAGCAGTCGGTCTCCGCGGCCGACAGCGCGACACTGCGAGCGGCGGCGCTGAAAGCGGTACCGGGAGGGACCGTTTACCGGATCGAGTCCGACGCTGGTGATGCCGCGTACGAGGCTCACATGCGCAAGGCCGACGGAACCCTCGTTACCGTCAAGTTCGACAAGCTCCTAACGGTGACCAAGGTCGAGGCAGGGATGGGGGCAGGCGACCCCACCTTCTCGCACTGAGCCAGCTGTGCCGCCGAGGATGCGCCCCACCACGCCCGGGTCCATGCACGCAGGCCTTCAGAAGCAGTCTCGGGCGTGCCACCCAGCGGCGCCGAGCATCTGCCGATACCCCTCTGTGCTCAGCGGTTCTCCGGTCCCCTGAGGAGGCGTTGCCGCGACTCTTGACAGCCTGTGGGCGGTGCGGTTGAGTCTGCTCAGGAGGGACACATGAACCCAATCACACGGTATCGCGCACGTCGTCCTATCGTTTTTGGTCTGCTGGCTGCTGGTGGCCTCGTCGGCGGGATGGTCTTGCCGGGTGCCGCTGCGGTACCCCAGTCGGCCCTGCCAAGTCCTCGCGGAGCTGCCGTCCAGCCGTTGACGCCGCACTTCAGTCAGGCTGTTGCCCACGACGCGACGGCGCCTCTGCGCGTGCTTGCTGCGCAGGCTCAGACTCACGCGTTGGCTGGCCCGAAGACTATCCCGGAGCGGAGTGGCGTGCGGCCGGCGCCCACCTCGAGCGGCTTCTCCGGAGATTCTGCGGTGCAGGCGAAGGCGGCGTCGGGGGGTATTCGCACGTTCCCGATCCAGAACTTCAATGGGATCAGCAGCCAGGACAACCAAGACGTGTACGGCGGTCAGTTCGTCCCACCCGATCCGAACGGGGACGTGGGACGGACGCAGTACGTCGAGATGGTCAACGTGCTGTTCTCGGTCTACTCCAAGACCGGGAAGACCGAGCTTGGCCCAACGCCGATCGGCGCCTTGTGGCAAGGCTTCAAGATCCCCGACTGCACCGATCCCTCGGGTGACCCGATAGTCCTCTACGACCAGCTGGCGAACCGGTGGATCCTGACCCAGTTCACGACGCGTGGATTCAACCATCCACGCAAGCCGTTCTACAACTGCATTGCTATATCCAAGACCGGCGATGCGCTGGGCGGATATTACCGATACGCGTTCACGACCGGGTTCAATTTCCCCGACTATCCGAAGTACGGCGTCTGGTCGAACTCCTATGTGGCAACCACGCGTGAGTTCGGCCCCACCACGGAGTACGGGATCGGAGTCTACGGTCTCGAGAAGAGCCAGATGCTCCAGGGCAAGCCGGCGCGATCCGTCAGCTTCTTCATCGACGGGAACAACCCCAGACTGCTGCCGCTGATCGGCGACGGCCTGCTGCCCGCCGATGTAGACGGTAGCCGCAGCCCAGCACGAGATTCGGCCATCCCGCTGCTCGGCAGCCAGGACGACAACTGGTCGTACGGCGCGACCTCGGACGCCCTCAACGTCTGGGACCTCAGGGTGAACTGGCGTAACAAGCCGACCGCCTCTCTTACCTACGCTGACCAGCTGAAGGTCGCTCCGTTCGACACGGCATTCCCATGCCGACCGGATTCCCGCGACTGTCTGCCCCAGCCGGGCGTCAACGCCCGTCGGCAGTACCTCGACACGTTGGCCACCCGTCAGCGGTTGACGTGGCGGCTGGCGTACCGAAACTTCGGTGGCTACGAGTCCCTGGTCGCGAACCAGACAGTCGAAGCTCGACCCCACATGGCAGGTGTGCGCTGGTATGAGGTAAGGCGCAACCTGCAGGGCTCATACGCGGTGGCCCAGCAGGGCACCTACGCTCCGAACGACGGCATCAACCGGTGGATGGGCAGCATCGCCCAGGACAAGCTAGGCAATCTCGCCCTCGGCTACAGCGTCGTGAACGGAACCGACATCTATCCCGGCATCCGGTTCACCGGTCGGTTCGCCGGCGACACACCAGGGAAGATGACGCTGAATGAAGGCATCATCGTCAACGGCAGCGGCGTGCAGAAGACCCCCTACTCGAGATGGGGGGACTACACCGCGATGACCGTGGACCCGGTTGATGACTGCACGATGTGGTACGTCAACGAGTACTACACACGACAGAGTCAGGCTGCCAGCGACTTTGGTTGGCTGACCCGTATTGCCAGCCTCAAGCTGCCAGGCTGCAACTCGTAAGTCAGGCGTCAACACAAGAGCGGCAGGCACCAGCACCCCCGGACGCACTGTCCGGGGGTGCTGCGCTGCCGGGGGGACCGGTCGGCGGTCGGCGACCGGGTCCGGAGCAGTGTCGTTCTAGGGTTACGCCGTGAGGAGGAGGACGCCGGGAGCTGGGGTCCCGAGCGACGCCGAGCATCGGCAGGACGTTGTCCCGCTCCGCGACGCCGTCCGCGTCTGGTTCCTGATCTCTCTCCAGACGTTCGGGGGTCCGGCCGGTCAGATCGCCGTGATGCAGCGAGTGCTCGTCGACGAGCTGCGCTGGATCGGCCAGCAGCGATTCCTGCACGCTCTCAACTACTGCATCCTCCTCCCCGGACCGGAGGCGCAGCAGCTCGCCATCTATGTCGGCTGGCTTCTCAACGGGACGGCGGGCGGCCTGGTTGCGGGCACTCTCTTCGTCATTCCCGGCGTCGTCGCGTTGCTCGCGCTTTCCGCGCTGTACGTCACCGTGGGGACCGCTACCACGGTGACCGCAGTCTTCGCGGGGGTATCGGCTGCGGTGCTGGGCATCGTTGCGCAGGCTGTTGTCCGGGTCGGGCGTCGCTCGCTCCACCACTGGGCGCTCGTCGCGATCGCGGTCGGGGCCTTCGCCGCTCTGACCCTCTTCGGCGTTCCGTTTCCGTTGGTCGTCGGCGCGGCTGGCTTTGCCGGCTGGCTGCTCGGTCGGCTGGCACCCGACGTGCTGGGAGGCGCCGCAGCCGAGCGGGGAGCCGTCGACGCAGCCGCACCTGTCATCCCTGACGATGAGCTCCACTTCGCCGACCCGAGCCTGGCTCGTGCGGGCAAGGTACTGGTGGTGAGTCTCGTCGCCTGGCTGACACCTCTGGCGGTGGTCGTCTGGTCGACGGGTCGGCACAGCGTCTTCACCGAGGAGGGTCTGTTCTTCTCCGGTACGGCGCTCGTCACCTTCGGTGGCGCCTACGCCGTCCTCGCCTTCGTGTCCCAGCAGGCAGTGCACACGTACGGCTGGGTCACGGCCAACGACATGGTTCGAGGGCTCGGTCTCGCCGAGACCACGCCTGGACCGCTGATCATGGTTGTGCAGTTCGTGGCGTTCCTCGGCGCCTATCGCGACCCAGGAAACCTCGACCCGTGGGCCGCGGCCCTGCTCGGGTCGCTCCTCACGACGTGGGTCACCTTTGTGCCGTGCTTCCTGTTCATCCTGGTCGGCGCTCCCTACGTCGAGCGGCTGCGCGGGAACCGGAGCGTGGCAGCAACCCTCAGCGGCATCACGGCTGCCGTCGTCGGCGTCATCGCCAACCTCGCCGTCTACTTCGCGATGCACACCGTGTTCACGACGACCTCGACCTGGACGGCCGGCCCGTTGCGCGTGCCCTACCCGGACGTGACCACGATCCGCCTGTGGGAGCTTCTCCTGACCCTTCTCGCGCTCCTTCTCATCTTTCGCTTCAAGTGGTCCGTGCTGCGCGTGATGGCCGTCTGCGCCGTCCTCGGGCTCGCGGGGGCGCTGCCGTTCATGCCGTCGTGACGGCGGAGCCCTCCCCACCCGGATGAACCATTTGCGGCTCCGGGCCGTGTCTCTCCTGTGAGGCGCCGCGCCGGTCGTCGTACCGCGTCGAACGAGACCATGGTGTCGTCGTGGTGACTCGGGAGGCGGACCTCATGCGCGCCTTGCACGACGAGCACGCGCACGCACTCTGGTCATACGCGCTGAGCCTGACAAGCGGTGACCACGGCCACGCCGAGGACGTCGTCCAGGAGACGCTCTTGCGGGCGTGGCGAAACCCGCAGGTGCTCGACCAGACGCGCGGCTCGGCGCGGGGGTGGCTGCTCAAGGTGGCGCACAACATCGCCATCGACCAGTGGCGGGCGAGGCAGGTCAGACCGGAGATCGCCACCGACGAGCTGCCGGAACGTGGCGTCGACACGACCGACGAGGTCGTCCAGTCCTGGCTCGTCAACGACGCGCTGGGGCGGCTGTCCCCGGCGCACCGGGAGGTTCTCGTCGAGTGCTACTACGGCGGCAGGAGCACGAGCCAGGCAGCCGAACGCATCGGGGTGCCGGAGGGCACCGTCAAGTCGCGGCTGCACTACGCGTTGGCAGCCCTGCGACTCGTCCTACAGGAGATGGGAGTCGGCCGATGACTGACGAGTTCACGACGTACGACGCCGCTTACCTGCTGGGCGCCCTCAACCCTCAAGACCGCGCCGACTACGAAGCCCACCTCCTCGAGTGCGACGACTGCCGCCATGGGGTCAACCAGCTCGCCGGTCTGCCCGGACTGCTGGCCGCGGTCCCCCCCGAGCGGGCCCGGGAGGCC
>JBBQKY010000167.1:0-5767 GCA_038327385.1 Propionibacteriales bacterium | reverse complement strand
GTGGAGGATCTGGCGGACCCGCCAGGAGCGCCCGCCGGTAGCCTGCCGGGTGTCGTGCTCGGTGTGCACGATCAGCAGGCCGGGACCTCGCGCATCGGCATCCGTTCGGATCTCGTCGTGCTCCTGCCAGTACGGCGACATTGCCTCCCGCCAGGCGGCGGCATCCCAGCCGGTGTCGCCGTCGAGCTCGCCCAGCGCCGCCCAGTCCTGCCGTGCTGCCAGCTCCACCCGTCGGAACATCGCGTTGCGCACCAGCACGCGGAAGGCTCGGGCGTTGCCAGTGACGGGTCGCACATCGCCGGCCAGCGAGGGTGGTCGCACCGGCTCGACCGCCCCCGCGTCGGCGCCAGCCGTCAGGGCCTCCCACTCGTCCAGGAGGGACGAGTCCACCTGGCGGGTCAGCTCCCCGAGCCACTCGATGATGTCATCCAGCTCCTCGTTGTGCGCCGACTCCGGTACCGTCCGGCGCAGCGCCCGGTAGCAGTCGGCAAGGTAGCGCAGCACCAGGCCCTCCGACCTTGCCAGCGAGTAGAAGCCGACGTACTCCACGAACGTCATCGCCCGCTCGTACATGTCACGAACGACGGACTTCGGGCGAAGCTCGTGGTCGGCCACCCAGGGATGACCCTTGCGGTACGTCTCGTAGGCGGCGTCGAGCAGCTCGGCCAGTGGTCGCGGGTGGGTGACCTCGTCCAGCAGCTCCAGCCGGTCGTCGTACTCGATGCCCTCCGCCTTCATCTCGGCGACTGCCTCACCCCGGGCCTTGTACAGCTGCGCCGAGATGACCTGCCGCGGGTCCTCGAGGGTCGACTCCATGATGGAGACCACGTCGAGCGCGTACGTCGGTGACTCGTTGTCGAGCAGGTCGAGGGCCGCGACAGCGAATGCCGACAAGGGCTGGTCGAGGGCGAAGTTCGGCTGCAGGTCGACGGTAAGGCGGACGGTGCGTCCGTCCGGCTCCGGCATCGGAAGCCGCTCCAGGACGCCGCCGGCGAGCAGGCCGCGGCTCATGGCGATCGCGCGGCGGATGAGACGGCGCTGAATCTCAGGGGACTCGTCGTTCTCCGTGAGCAGACGTCGCATGTGGGCGAACGGGTCGCCTGGCCTGGCGATGACGTTGAGCAGCATCGAGTGGCTGACGGTGAAGCTCGAGGTCAGTGGCTCAGGCTCGGCGGCCACGAGCCGGTCGAACGTCCGCTCGGTCCAGACGACGGCACCCTCTGGTGGCTTCTTGCGCTGCACCCGCCGGAGCTTCGCCGGGTCGTCGCCCGCCTTCCTGACTCGCCGGGCGTTCTCCACCTCGTGCTCGGGAGCCTGTACGACGACACTGCCCATCGTGTCGTAGCCGGCGCGCCCCGCCCTGCCGGCGATCTGGTGGAACTCGCGGGCGCGGAGGTGGCGGGTGCGTTGTCCGTCGTACTTCGACAACCCGGTGAAGACCACGGTGCGGATCGGCACGTTGATGCCCACGCCCAGGGTGTCGGTGCCGCACACGACCTTGAGCAAACCGGCCTGGGTGAGCGTCTCGACGAGGCGGCGGTAACGGGGCAGCATGCCGGCGTGGTGGACACCGATGCCGTGGCGGATGAGGCGGGACAGGGTGCGGCCGAAGCCGGCAGCGAAGCGGAACTCTCCGATGGCCAGTGCGATGGCGTCGCGCTCCGCGCGGCTCGCGACGGCGAGGCTGGACAGCGCCTGGGCGCGCTCCAGCGCCTCGGCCTGGGTGAAGTGCACGACGTAGACCGGGGCCTGGTGCGTGCTCAGCAGCTCCGCCAACGTCTCGTGCACTGGTGTCGTGACGTAGCTGAAGTGCAGCGGCACCGGGCGCTCGCTGGTGGCGACGACCGCGGTGCGACGGCCGGTACGACGGGTGAGGTCCGCCTCGAAGCGCGTCATGTCGCCGAGAGTCGCCGACATCAGCAGGAACTGCGCCTGTGGCAGCTCGAGCAGCGGCACCTGCCAGGCCCAGCCGCGGTCCGGCTCGGCATAGAAGTGGAACTCGTCCATCACGACGACGCCGACCTGGGCGGCCGAGCCCTCGCGCAGCGCCTGGTTGGCGAGCACCTCCGCGGTGGCGGCGATGATCGGCGCGCCGGGGTTGACTGCGGCGTCACCGGTGAGCATGCCCACGTTGGCGGCTCCGAAGACGTCGCAGAGCGCGAAAAACTTCTCCGACACCAAGGCCTTGATCGGTGCGGTGTAGTAGCTGCGCCGACCTTGGGCAAGCGCCGCGAAGTGGGCGCCGAGGGCGACCAGGCTCTTGCCGGAGCCGGTGGGGGTCGCCAGGATCACGTTGGCGCCGTCGACGACCTCGATCAGGGCCTCGGTCTGCGCCGGGTAGAGCGCGATGCCCTGCTCGCGCGTCCACGTCTCGAAGGCGTCGTACACGGCATCGGGATCAGGCTCCGAGGGGAGCCGGTTGGTGAGACTTCCCTGCGCAGGCGACGACATCGTACCTCCCATGGTGCCTTGTTGCTCCACACCTTGGCTGCGCTCGCCCCGCGCCAGCAGCACGAAAAGAGTCAGCGTGGACGCCTAGTCTCGTGGTCATGCGCCAGCGGCCGCTCGTGCGGATCTCGGACGAGGTCATCGTTCGTGCCGTCGGACCCGACGCCTTCCACCGAGGTCAGCTGTATGCGCAGGCCGGCAACGTCTCGGACGCGAGTGCTGGTGCTACTGGAGACATCGTGCTCGGGAAGGTGACGGGCAGCCACGGGGAGCGCTACCGGACGGTCGTCTGGCTGGACGAGGGTCCGGTCGGGGAGGTGTCACTCGCCCGGGGTGCCTGCACCTGCCCGGTCGGGGGCAACTGCAAGCATGTCGCGGCGACGCTGCTCGTGGCCCGACGACCCGTGGAGCCGGACGCGCAGTCCGCGCCCGCCTGGGAGGACAAGCTCGCCGGGCTCGTCAAAGCGGAGGCAGATCGGCAGGTCGGCACGCCGATCGCCTTGCAGTTCGAGCTGGTGCCAGCACCGCGGCCGAGGTATCTGCCGGCACCGGCGGCCGGCGGGTTGCGAGACAAGGTGCGGCTCCGCCCGGTCGTCCCAGGGCGCAGCGGGCGATGGGTGCGGTCCGGTGTCTCCTGGCGCGACCTGGCCTACGACGTGTGGCAGCCCCGGGTGCGCGCCCACCGCGAGGTGCTCCAAGAGCTCTATGCCGCCTATACGGCCCGCGGCACCAGCTACCACGCGTATGGCGATCATCCTGTGTACCTCGATGATTTCGGCAGCTCGCCGTGGCCGCTGCTGCGGCGCGCGGCCGAAGCCGGCGTGGCTTTCGTGCCGGCCAAGGCAGCCGACGGTCCAGTCAGGCTTGCAGCGGAGCCTGCCACCCTGGTCTTTGACCTGACCCGTTCCGACGAGTCGACCCCCGCCTGCTTGAGAGCGGTGATCACGGTCGACGGTCTGCCGTGGTCCGCCGCTGAGGCGCAGCTCATCGGGCGACCGTTGCACGGCGTCGTGCTCGGGAGGTCGCCAAGCTCCGCTGATCGCGAGGGCGGCTTGCTGCTCGCCCCCCTGGCCACCCCACTCGGCGAGGCGGCCGGCGAGCTCGTCGCGACGGGTGAGCCGGTCGAGATCCCCGCCCGCGACCTTGACAGGTTCCTGCGGGCCTACTACCCCAGGCTGCGCCGAGCCGTCACCCTGGTGAGCTCCGACGGCAGCGTCGAGCTGCCGGAGATCCAGCCACCCCGGTTGGGACTCGCTGTCACGCACCTGCCCGGTCATGAGGTCGGCATCGAGTGGTCCTTCCGTTACCGGGCCGGCGACGCCCTCACCACGGTTGCAGTCGGTGAGACCGACGCGTTGCCCGACCTGCGCGACCCTAGGGCGGAGGCGGAGCTGCTCGCCGCGGTGCAGCTGCCGGCCGAGCGCTTGCCTCAGCTGGTCAGCAACCTCGGCGGCCCCGTGCGGCTGACGCCGTCGGTGCGCCTCCAGGGCCTCGATGCCGCGTTCTTCGTGACCGACGTGCTGCCCACGTTGCGCGACCGCGACGACATCGACGTGGAGGTCGTCGGCAGCGCGCCCGACTACCGGGAGTCCGAGAGTCCGCCGTTGGTGCGCGTGTCGGCCACGGAGACGCCAGGCAGCCCCGACTGGTTCGACCTCGAGGTCGCGGTCTCGATCGACGGTGAGGAGATCCCGTTCCAGGGTCTCTTCGTTGCCCTCGCCCGCGGCGAGTCCCACCTGATCCTCGACAGCGGCACGTTCTTCAGCATCGAGCGCCCCGAGTACGACGAGCTCCGGCGCCTCATCGAGGAGGCCCGCAGCCTGCAGGACCGCGAGTCAGACGGTCTGCGCGTCAGCACCTACCAGGCGGGCCTGTGGGCTGACCTCACCCGGCTCGGTGTCGTCGAGGAGCAGAGCGAGCGATGGGCCAGCACGGTCAAGGGCCTCCTGAGCATCGACGAGATCCCGCGCCCGGACCTGCCGGCGGGTCTGCGGGCCGAGCTCCGCCCCTACCAGCGTCAGGGCTACGACTGGCTCTGCTTCCTGCGCGACCACGGGCTGGGCGGCATCCTCGCCGACGACATGGGTCTCGGCAAGACGGTGCAGGCGCTGGCCCTCGTGTGTCGAGCCGCCGAGCAGGAGCCCCTGATGGCGCCCTACCTGGTGGTGGCGCCCACCAGCGTCGTACACAACTGGGCGGTCGAGGCTGCGCGCTTCACTCCGACGCTCAGGGTGGCGACGGTCACCGAGACCGACAAGCGCCGGATGACGGGGATGGTGGAGCTGGTCAAGGGCGCCGATGTGGTCGTCACGTCGTACGCCCTGCTGCGGATCGACTACGACTCATACGACGCGCTGCCGTGGAGCGGCCTGGTCCTCGACGAGGCCCAGTACGTGAAGAACCACCAGGCGAAGACCTACCAGTGCGCGCGGCGCATCGCCGCGCCGTTCAAGCTGGCGATCACCGGTACGCCGTTGGAGAACAACCTGATGGACCTGTGGTCGTTGCTGTCCATCGTCGCGCCCGGACTGTTTCCAAGCCCGCAACGCTTCACCGAGCTCTACCGCACCCCCATCGAGCGCGGCACCGACCCGGATCTGCTCGGGACGCTTCGACGGCGCATCCGGCCGCTGATGCTGCGGCGCTCCAAGGAGCAGGTGCTGGCTGAGCTCCCGCCCAAGCAGGAGCAGGTGCTCGAGGTGGAGCTGCACCCGCGGCACCGGCAGATCTACCAGACGCACCTGCAGCGGGAGCGGCAGAAGGTGCTCGGCCTGATCGACGACATGGACAAGAACCGCTTCGCAATCTTCCGGTCACTGACGCTCCTCCGGCAGCTGAGCCTCGCGCCGTCCCTTGTCGACGACGCGTACGCCCAGGTGCGGTCGAGCAAGGTCGACGCCTTCCTCGAGCAGCTGGACGAGGTGGTGCGGGAGGGGCATCGGGCACTGGTGTTCAGCCAGTTCACCGGGTTCCTCAAGCTCGTGCGCGACCGGCTCGACGCCGAGGGCATCGGCTACTGCTACCTGGACGGCCGGACCCGCAACCGCGCGCGGCAGATCGACTGTTTCAAGCAGGGCGACACCCCCGTCTTCCTGATCAGCCTGAAGGCGGGCGGCTTCGGGCTCAACCTCACCGAGGCGGACTACTGCTTCGTGCTCGACCCCTGGTGGAACCCGGCGGTGGAAGCGCAGGCCGTCGATCGTGCCCACCGCATCGGCCAGGCCAAGACCGTCATGGTCTACCGGCTGGTGGCGACGGGCACCATCGAGGAGAAGGTGATGGCGCTGAAGGCGCGCAAGCAGGACCTCTTCGACAAGGT
>JBBQKY010000166.1:0-5770 GCA_038327385.1 Propionibacteriales bacterium | reverse complement strand
TCGCTCACTGCTCCTCACCCAGGATCCGAGGCACCCTGAAGCGCTGCTGCTCGGACTCAGGGGCGCCGGCCAGCGCCTGCTCAGGAGTGAGACTCGGCCGCAGCTCGTCGGGGCGCATGACGTTCTGCATCGGCAGCGCGTGGGAGGACGGGGGGATGTCGTCGGCGGCGACCTTGCCGACCTCGGCAACGGACTCCACGATGACCGCCAGCTGCGGCGCGAGAAGGTCGAGCTCCGCGTCGGTCAGATCGATCCGGGCCAGGTGGGCGAGCCTCGCGACGTCGTCGCGCGTGATCGTCGGCGGGGACTCGGACATGCGCGCCATCCTAACGGCGCCGGTGGCTGGGCCGACTGCCGCGCGCACGTGGTCTATAGGGTGGACGACCTGTCCTGTCCGTCCGCGCGGACCAATGAGCCCTATGGGGCGAGCTCTGGAGGTTCTGTGGGCCCCAAGACCCTCGGTCCGTGGAGTCGCCTCGACCTGCTCGTCGTGGCACTGCCCTTCGCCATCGCGGCCAGGCTTCTCAACCTGAGCGCGGCGATTCTGTTCGTGCTTGCGGCGCTCGCTGTCATCCCGCTGGCCGGTCTGGTGGGACGCTCCACGGAGGTCTTGGCGGAGACAGTGGGCGGCAGCAAGGGCGCGCTACTCAACGCGACGTTCGGCAATATGGCCGAGCTGATGATTGCGGCGCTGCTGGTGTTCAACGGAGAGATCGCCGTTCTGAAGGCGTCCATCACCGGCTCCATCATCGGCAACATGCTGCTCCTGCTCGGCGTCGCGATGATCGTCGCCGCCCACAACAAGAGCGAGGTGGAAATCACCGTGACCTCCCAGGTGCAGTCCACCATGCTCTTCCTGGCGATCGGCATCCTGCTGCTGCCGACCGTCTTCTCGTTCCGGCCGGAGAGCTCCACGAGCCGGCTCGACGAGATGAGCTGGCTGGTCGCGCTGATCCTCTTCACCCTCTACGCCCTGTCGATGCTGTTCATGCTCCGCACCAACACGAGCCTCTTCCGCACAGACCATGGCGGCAAGGGGGACGCCGACCACGAGGAGCCGAACGGCGCCGATGGCGACCAGTCGTCGACGTGGTCGGTCAAGGGGGCTCTCGTCGTTCTCGCGGTCGCCACCGCACTCGTCGCGGTCGCGGCGGAGTTCGTCGCGAGCAGCGTGCAGGAGGCGGGTGCCTCCCTCGGCCTCCACAGCGGCTTCATCGGCTTCGTCATTCTGCCCCTGGTCGGGAATGCCGCCGAGCAGTTCAGCGCACTTGCGCTGGCGGCCAAGGACAAGCTCGACATCGCGAGCCAGATAGCCGTCGGCGCCAGCATGCAGCTGGCCATGCTGGTGGTGCCGATCCTGGTGCTGCTCGGCGAAGTGGTAGGTCACCCGGTGGACCTGGCGTTCAGTCCACTCGAGCTCGCGGCGCTGACGATCGCCACCCTGCTCACCCGGCAGCTGCTGGACGACGGCAAGTCGAACTGGTTGGAGGGCGTCATGCTCCTTGGGCTCTACCTGGCCTTCGCCGGTGCCGTCTTCTTCGCCGACATCTGACTTCTCCACGTCGGGGCAGCTCAGGAGTCTCCGATGGTGGGGCGGAAAGTCTTCTTGGGTTCAGGGGGTCGAGCCGACCTCGCCTGACCCGAGGCTCACTGATCCGGGTCTGGTTGCGGCAATGGCTCGGCACCTTCGACGAACCTGGGCCGGGTCTGGACTTGGCCGAGGCTCGCCGTTGTCATACGGCCGGGATGCGGCGCCAGAACCGAGCCTGTGCGCGAAACGTGTCGCGGTCGGGGCGCAATCGCGCACGTTACGCAGTCGGGCGGCCCGTTCGCAGCGTGCGGAGCGTGCGGCGCATGACGAGTCGCGTGGGTGACCGGCGCACGACCTCGACGAGGCCGGCGCGCTCGTAAAGGCTCTTGGACCCGAAGAACATGAAGTCGTCGTGACTTCGCTCCGGCTTGTCCACGGGATACGCCTCGAGTGTCCGGACGCCCTGCCCGAGCGCCCATCGGATCGCCGCCTGCAGAAGCCGGTGCTGGATCCCCTTACCCCGCTGGCTCTTGGCTACATACGTGCAGACGATCGACCACACCTCGAGGTCGTCGACCGGCTTCATGATCGGTGATCGCTGCAGCTTGGCGTAGTCGCTCCGTGGTCCGAGGCTGATCCACCCGACCGGTTGGTCGCGGACGTACCCGACCAGCCCCGGAACGACGCCAGCATCGACGAGCTCGCACAGCTGCGTCTTGTTGCCTTCCGCGGCGGCACCGCTGACCGACACCTTGCCGCTCTTGCGGTAGTACATACACCAGCAGCCGCGCACGATGGAGCCGCCCGGCAGACCGAACAGCTTCTCCAAGTCGGCCCACGAGTCAGGTGTCAGGGCTCGCGCCTGAAAGACGTTTGCCATAGCTGGTCCCGGTCAGGTTGACAGTACGTCAACAGGCTAAGCCTCCCGGGATACCTCGTTGAGATCTTCCCCGGGGTTCCTCAAGGGAGCGGCACAGGAACTGTCCGAATCTGCGTGGACCCGGAGACCACGTCACCATTGATGAGCAGTGAGACGGTGTACTCGGTGCTGCCCGGGGGCACCTCGAAAGCTCCGTAGCCTGCTCCACTCACCGGGTGTACGTCGACCACCTGCGTGGAGCCGTTGACCGTGACCCGCACCGCGGTGACGTCGGGATGAACTGCGTATACCTCGAGGTATGTCTGGTCGACGAACGATCCGTCCGAGTACGACAGCGACGGGTCCGACAGTGAGCCCGCCACGTCGTACCCACACCCGCCAGCTCGCGGCTCGCCGTAACTGAGTCCATGCGTGTCCCACTCCTGGCCCGGGGTGTTCTGGTCCTCCACGACAACCTCCACTCCGGGCATGCGGTCATTGCACATGTCGGTGTGGAACGACTCGACCATCCAGTAGCGGTGTCCATCGACGCTGCCCGCGACAATCACGTTGTCTGGTGGGAGCTTGTCGACGTACTCGGGTCCGCTGCCGAAGATCGCCGCCGCAGTCAATGGAGCTACGACTGCCAGCGCGGCCAGTCCGACCAGGGACCGGCGTAGGCCAGTTCGCTTCTGGCGCATTGGGGACGGCGCGACCTCGATCGTGGCAGCGACCTCTCGGAGGGTTCGGCGGAGCCGCTCGTCGAGCTCCGGCTCGCTGAGCTGTCTGCTTGTCATGTGAGTGCCTTTCGAAGTCGGTCGAGGGCTCGGCGCAGGTCTGACCGCACGGTGCTCGCTGGGCGCTGAAGGATCTCCGCCACCTCGACGAGGGCCAGGTCTTCGTAGTAGTGCAGGACGACGACGGCGCGCTGCGCCGGCGGGAGCCGCTGGATATGCGCCCAGGTCTCGTCCACTTCGGCAATGAAAGTGACGGGATGCGAACCAGGCAGCGGTGCGAGGCGCAGCCGGCGGAAGTTCCGTCTCTGTCCGTCCTTGGCCAGGTTGATCACCGCCCGTCGCAGGTAGGCCACGTGGTTGTCGATCTCCTCCCACCGTGGCTGGGCAGCCGTGAAGACGCTTTGCACCAAGTCCTCGCTCAAGTCCCGAGAGCCGCACATCAAGAAGGCCAGCCTGAGCAGAGCGAGTCGATGTTGGCGGTAGATCTCCTCGAAGCCCGGAACAGCCGTGTCGGTCTCGGTCACACCAATAAGTCGTCTCCCGTTCTGCAAACGTTGCACCTAGCCCTTCTCGCTCAGTGCCCGTCGCGCGCGCACGCACGCAGTCGGGCTGTCGCGCCAGGTTGCCTCGCGGTGTGGTGTCATCCCGTTGCGGTCCTGGCGCAAGTCGCCGTCCTGGCGAGCCAGGAGGCAGGGTCGTCGCGGTGGTAGGGATGCTCCGACGGCTCTATCCGGTCGAGGAACCCTTGGTAGATAACGGCCTGGCGGGCCGCCGCCATGGGAGCCAGGAGGTCCGCTGCTCTCTCGGGGTCCGACCCTGGAACCGCCCGGCGCCACGCGTTTGCCCAGTGCTCCTTCACCGCTGGCACCAGTTCAGCAGGGATCCTGTCCAGGAACGCGGACTGGTCGAGCAGCGGATGGCCGACGCCGCAGTCTCCCCAGTCGAGCAGCACGACGGAGCTGCCGTCGCCACGCGCGTTGCCCGGCGCGAAGTCACCATGCACGAGGGAGTCGGGGATCCCGCATTCGTCGAGCGAGGCGAAGCGCCCGGGCAGCCCAGCTAGGAACCCATCCAGGGTCCGGCGATCGCCCGTGCAGAGCGCAGCCGCGTTGCGTCGTACGACGGACTCGATCGCCTCACTCAGCGGCGCGGGCCGCCAGTCCGGCAGGCCGAGGGTGAGCAGCTCGTCCTCTCGCCCGGCCCACTCGTCTTGCAGGGCTACGAGCAACGAGACCAAGGCGATCTTCGTCGGGCCGGGTGCGTCGTACAGATCCTCGCCGGGTATCTCGGCCATCATGACCCGGCCGCCCTCGTGTGCCAGCAGCCGCGGCACCGGGGCATTCTGGAGCACCCCCAGGATCGCCCCTTCGTGCGCGAAGAACGGCGGCACGCACTTGAGCCAGACACGGTCGCCCTCGACCGGGATCCGCCAGAGGCTGGACAGGTTCCAGGTGCGCACCTGCTGAGCCGGGCCGTGCCGGCGATAGCCCCGCACTTCGAGAGCCGCCGTGGCCCAGGCCAGGTCGCGGGCCGGTCCGCCGGGCTCGGCATAGGGCAGCCGGAGCGGGTGCGGGTCCAGCACACCTCCCCACGGAACCAGCGGCAGGTCCCGCGCCTGCGCTTCGTCGACCTCGGCTAGGTACGTCACTGGTCCGCCGGGCGGCGCGGGTTGGGTGGCCTCCAACACCCGCAGGATCGTCACGTCGACTCGGTGGTGCGCGCGAACCCATCGAACGAGGGTTTCGGCGTCCTGCCACCAAGGCAGCTCCGCCTGGAACGGCGGTAACACCCCCAGCACGACGCCGGCCGACGTACACAGCACCAGGGTCGCCACGCGCGGCTGGGGTGGAAGCATGCTCCAGTCTGACTCGACCGGAGGCCCACTGCGGCGTTGCGGCACGATGGCCACATGACCTCGGCGCGGCGTGTCGACACACACGGGCACACCCACCGCCTCGAGCTGGCCGACTCGACTGTGCGTGAGTGGGACGCGATGGTCGTGGGGGTGGACCCGGAGCGGGGGATCGTGCTCGACAGATCCGCCTTCTACCCCGGTGGCGGTGGCCAGCCGCCGGACCATGGCGTGCTGCTGTGGGGCGGGGTGCAGACTCGGGTGGTCGGAACCCTGAAGGCCGATGACCTCTATCTGGTGCCCGCCGAGGGAGATCCCGTGCCTATCGTGAGCACGTCCGTTCGGGGCGCACTGGACGACGAGCGGCGTACCCAGCTGATGCGCACGCACACGGGGCTACACGTGCTGACTGGAGTGGTGTTCCGCGACTTCGGCGCGCTGGTGACCGGCGGAAACATGGAGCCGCTCGCGGCGCGGATGGACTTCGACCTGGCCGACGTGCCCGCGGACTTCAAGGACCGGGTGGCAGCGGCCTGCAACGCCGAGATCCGGGTCGACCGCCGGATCGAGGTAAGCACGCTCCCTCGCGAGGAGGCGTTCGCGATACCGGACATCATCCGCACGGCCACCAACCTGCTCCCGCCAGACATCGAGGTGGTGCGGATCGTCGACATCGTGGGCCTCGACACGCAGGCCGACGGCGGGACGCACGTGGCGTCGACAGCGCTCATCGGGCGACTCGAGGTGGTCAAGATGGAGAGCAAGGGGCGCGGGTTCCGGCGACTGCGGGT
>JBBQKY010000165.1:0-5788 GCA_038327385.1 Propionibacteriales bacterium | reverse complement strand
CCGATGAGGTTCGAGCGGTGGATCCGCTCATAGGACTCCGCGATGACCGCCCGCGCGCCGAGCAGCGCCGTCCCCTTGGCGGCCCAGTCCCGCGAGGAGCCGGACCCGTACTCCTTGCCGGCCAGGATCACCAGCGGCGTACCCGCCTCGAGGTAGGCCTGCGACGCCTCATAGATCGTCGTCACGTCGCCCCCTGACGAGAGCAGCCGGGTGAAGCCACCCTCGGTGCCCGGCGCGAGCTGGTTGCGCAGCCGGATGTTCGCGAACGTGCCGCGCACCATCACCTCGTGGTTGCCCCGCCGCGACCCGTAGGAGTTGAAGTCCCGCGGCTCGACGCCGTGCTCGGAGAGGTACCGCCCGGCCGGCGAGTCGCGCTTGATCGCCCCCGCCGGCGAGATGTGGTCGGTCGTCACGGAGTCGCCGAGCTTTGCGAGCACCCGGGCGCCGTGAATGTCCTCCACCGGCGCCGGCTCCTGCTGCATCCCGTCGAAGTACGGCGGCTTGCGGACGTACGTCGACTCGGTGTCCCAGGCGAAGGTGGCTCCCTCCGGGGTCGGCAGCGACCGCCAGCGCTCGTCACCGGCGAAGACGTCCGCGTAGTCGTCGGTGAACATCTCCGATGTGATGGAGCCTGCGACGATCTCCTCGACCTCGGCCGCGGCGGGCCAGATGTCGGCGAGGAGGACGTCCTGGCCGTCGGAGTCCTGCCCCAGCGGCTCGTTGAGCAGGTCGATGTCCATCGTCCCGGCGAGTGCGTACGCGACCACGAGTGGTGGCGACGCGAGGTAGTTCAGCTTGATGTCGGGGTTGATGCGGCCCTCGAAGTTCCGGTTGCCGGACAGCACCGCGGCCACCGCAAGGTCGGCCTCGTTCACCGCGGCGCTCACCTCCGGGATGAGCGGGCCGGAGTTGCCGATGCAGGTGGTGCAGCCGTAGCCGACCAGGTTGAAACCCAGCTTCTCGAGGTACGGCGTGAGGCCGGCGCGTTCGTAGTAGTCGGTCACTACCTTCGAGCCGGGGGCCAGCGTGGTCTTGACCCAGGGCTTGCGGCTGAGGCCGCGTTCGACGGCGTTCTTCGCCAGCAGCGCTGCGCCGATCATCACCGACGGGTTCGAGGTGTTGGTGCAGGAGGTGATGGCGGCGATGACGACCGAGCCGTGGTCGAGCGAGAAGGACGAGCCGTCGTCCAGCGTGACCGCGACCGGGTCGCGCTGGCGGCCGGCGTCGGCGCCCTCCCGCTCCGCCGGGCTGCCAAGTGGCGGCGCTGAGCTGTTCTCGCCCGCGTGGGAGGGTGGGTCGCTGGCGGGGAAGGACTCCGCGGAAGCCTCGTCGTACCCGACGACGCTCTCCCCTGCTGCAGACACAGACGTGTCATCGCGAGCGAGGTAGTCGCCGAGCACAGCGCGGAACGCCGTCTTGGCCTCGGTCAGCGAGATGCGGTCCTGTGGACGCTTCGGCCCGGCGATCGATGGCACGACCGTCGAGAGGTCGAGGTCGAGGCGCTCAGAGAAGCGGGGCTCAACCTCCGGGTCGTGCCAGAGTCCCTGCTCCTTGGTGTACGCCTCGACGAGGGCCACCTGCTGCTCGCTGCGCCCGGTGAGTCGCAGGTATGTGAGCGTTGCCTCGTCCACCGGGAAGACAGCGATCGTCGACCCGTACTCGGGCGACATGTTGCCGATCGTGGCGCGGTTCGCCACCGGGACCGCCGTCACCCCTGAGCCGTAGAACTCGACGAACTTGCCGACGACCCCATGCCGCCGCAGCATCTCGGTGATCGTGAGCACCAGGTCGGTCGCCGTCGTCCCGGGCGGCAGCTCCCCGGACAGCTTGAAGCCGACGACGCGCGGGATCAGCATCGAGACCGGCTGTCCCAGCATGGCCGCCTCCGCCTCGATGCCCCCGACGCCCCAGCCCACCACGCCCAGTCCGTTGACCATCGTGGTGTGACTATCTGTTCCCACGCAGGTGTCTGGGTACGCTAACGTCCCCGACCCCATAGGGTCGGCGCTCACGTAGACCACCTGCGCGAGGTGCTCGATGTTGACCTGGTGCACGATTCCGGTCCCGGGCGGCACGACCTTGAAGTTGTCGAAGGCTCCCTGGCCCCACCTCAGGAACTGGTAGCGCTCGTAGTTGCGCCCGTACTCGAACTCCACGTTGCGCTCGAAGGAGGCCGCGGTGCCGAACACGTCGGCGATGACCGAGTGGTCGATCACCAGCTCGGCGGGAGCCAACGGGTTGATGGCCGTCGGGTCACCGCCGAGGTCGCTCATCGCCTCCCGCATGGTGGCCAGGTCGACGATGGCGGGCACACCGGTGAAGTCCTGCATGATGACTCGCGCCGGCGTGTACTGGATCTCCTTGCTGGGCTCGCTTGTGGGGTCCCAGCTCGCGATCGCCTCGATGTCCGCGGCGACGATGTCCTGGCCGTCCTCCGCGCGCAGGAGGTTCTCCAGCAGCACCTTGAGGCTGTACGGCAGACTGGCCACGTCCAGACCCTCGCCGGAGACACTCGCCAGCCGGTAGATCTCGTACGACGTGCCACCGACGTCGAGCGTCCCCTTGGCACCGAAGCTGTCAACCATGCTCATGCCCGCACTCCTCGCCCCTCGTCAAAATCTGATCCTGGTCAAAGTATCTTGATATCAAGATACCTTACTCCTCATCTCGGCGCGACCGGCGACGCTCCCGCTGGCGCCGGTTGCCGCCCTTGCCTTGACTCTTGCCATGACTCTTGCCCTGCCCCTTGCCCTGCCCCTTGGCTTGTCCGGCGCCCCGGCGCTCGCGGCGCTGCTCCCGCTTCGTCACCTGCTTCGCGTCGCGCTGCCCACGGACGCCGGCCGCCGAGGAGGCCGGTGGCTCCGCCACCACCGTCTGGACGGCCCCCGGTGCCGAGTCAGCGGCCCCCGGAGCTGGGCGGGCGGCTGCGTCGGGATCCCTCCGGGCAGCTCGCTTCAGGGGCAACCGGGCCGGCCCGCGTCGTACGCTGCCCACCACGGACGTGGAACGCTCGAGCCGACGCTCGGCGAGGGCCGACGAGCGCAGCTGGAACGGAACGGCGGTGACCATGACCCCCGGCGTGAAGTGCAGCCGGCTTCGGAGCCGCAGCGCGCTGTGGTTGTGCAGCAGCTGCTCCCACCAGTGGCCGACCACGTACTCGGGGACGTAGACCATGACCACGTCACGGGGGCTCTTGCGCCGGATGGAGCGCACGTAGTCCACCACTGGTTTGGTGATCTCGCGGTACGGCGACGCCAGCACCTTCAGCGGCACGGAGACGCCCTCCGCGTCCCACGTCTGCATGAGATGCGCCGTCGCGTCCTCGTCCACGTCGACGGTGACCGCCTCCAGGGTGTGGGGGCGGGAGGCCTTGGCGTAGGCGACGGCTCTCAGTGTCGGGCGGTGCACCTTGGAGACCAGCACGATGGCATGGATCCGCGACGGCAGCGCGGTGTCCTCGTCGGCCGCCTCCAGCTCGTCAGCCACCCGGTCGTAGTGCCGCCGGATGCTTCCCATCAGGAAGAAGAGCACCACCATGGCGAGGATCGCGATCCAGGCGCCATGCAGGAACTTCGTGACCAGCACGATCACTAGGACCAGCGCGGTCACGGTGAGGCCGATCGCGTTGATGACCCGGCTCCGCTGCATCTGACGTCGCCTGCTGTGGTCCTGCTCGCTGCGCAACAGGCGGGTCCAGTGCCGGATCATCCCGGTCTGGCTCGTCGTGAACGACACGAAGACGCCGACGATGTAGAGCTGGATGAGCTTCGTCACCTCGGCGTCGAAGGCGTAGATGAGCACGATGGCGAAGCCCGCCAGCAGTAGGATCCCGTTCGAGAAGGCCAGCCGGTCCCCTCGCGTGTGCAGCTGGCGAGGGAGATAGCCGTCCCTTGCCAGGATCGATGCCAGCACGGGGAAGCCGTTGAACGCGGTGTTGGCGGCCAGCACCAAGATGACGCCGGTGGCGGCGGCGACGACGTAGAAGCCCACCGAGAAGTTGTCGAAGATGCCCTTGGCCAGCTGGCCGATGATCGGATCCTGCGAGAACCCCGGCCCGACGGCCTTGCCCTGCGGGTTGACCAGCTGGACGCTGTTGGCGGTGTCGGCCAGGCGGACGTGCATGAGGTTGCCGAGGACGAGGATCGACAGGCCCATCGTGATCGCGACCGTGCCGAGGAGCAGCAGAGTGGTCGCGGCGTTTTTGCCCTTCGGCTTTCGGAAGGCCGGCACGCCGTTGCTGATCGCCTCGACGCCGGTCAGGGCAGCGGATCCGGACGCGAACGCCCGCAGGACCAGGAACACGACAGCGAAGCTGCCGAAGCCGCCGGTGAGGTCCGAGGTGCCCTTGATCGAGTAGTCGGCGAGCTCGGAGTCCGGCAGCGAACCGCTGAAGTACCGCAAGAACCCGTAAAGCGACATCGCCAGGATTGAGAACATGAAGATGTACGTCGGAATCGCGAAAGCCGTACCGGACTCCTTCACTCCCCGCAAGTTCACGGTCGTCAGGAAGACGGTCGCCAGGATCGCCAGCAGTGCCTCGTGCCCTCGAAACGGGTCGATGGCCGCAGCGGCGTACTGGGCAGCCGATGAGATGGACACGGCCACGGTCAAGACGTAGTCGACCATCAAAGCGCTGGCCACCGTGAGCCCCGCCGTCCGTCCGAGGTTCGTGCCGGCAACCTCGTAGTCGCCGCCGCCCGACTGGTACGCCTGCACGTTCTGCCGGTACGACGCGACGACTGTCAGCATGACAAGGGCGACCGCGATCCCGACCTTCCAGGAGACCGTGTAGTAGGCAAGCCCCGCCGCGGACAGCGTCAGGAAGATCTCGTCAGGCGCATAACCCACCGACGACAAGGCGTCACTGGCGAAGACGGGCAGCGCAATGCGTTTGGGCAACAACGTCTCGCCCAGCTGCGTGTTGCGGAGCTTGCGCCCGAGAAGCAGCCGCTTCCCCACGTCGCGAATGCCCACGGTGGGATGCTAGACCACGGTAGCCACGGGCCGAACGTGTAGCGTCGTTCCGTGCACGTCGTCATCATGGGCTGTGGCCGGGTCGGTTCGACGCTGGCCCTCAACCTCGAGGACAGGTCCCACACCGTCTCGGTCATCGACGCCAACCCGGACGCGTTCCGCAGGCTGGGTCCGCGGTTCGCGGGAGATCGGGTGACCGGGTACGGCTTCGACCGCGAGGTGCTCAAGAACGCGGGGATCGAGCGGGCCGGCGCGTTCGCCGCCGTCAGTAGCGGGGACAACTCCAACATCATCGCCGCCCGGGTCGCTCGCGAGAACTTCGGTCTCGACAACGTGGTCGCGCGTATCTACGACCCCCGCCGTGCCGCCGTCTACCAGCGGCTGGGCATCGCGACAGTGGCGACAGTGCGCTGGACGGCGGACCAGATGCTCCGCCGGTTGCTGCCGGAGGGCTCCGAGCCCGAGTGGCGCGACCCGTCGGGCCTCGTCCAGATAGCCGTGCTGCCGGTCCCCGAGTCCTGGGTCGGGACGACCGTGCAGAGCTTCGAGGAGACCGCCAGCAAGATCGCCTTCGTCACCAGGCTCGGAGAGGCATCCATGGCGGACTCCGACCTGGTTCTTCAGGACGGCGACCTCATGCACCTGGTTATGACCGAGAAGAACGCACCGACCGTGATGGCCGCGATCGAGCGCGGACCCGAGGAGCACTGATGCGTGTCGCAATCGCCGGAGCCGGCGCGGTGGGCAGATCCGTCGCCGCCGAGCTGCTCGACAACGGTCACGAGGTCCTCCTCATCGACAAGGACCCGCGGGC
>JBBQKY010000164.1:0-5819 GCA_038327385.1 Propionibacteriales bacterium | reverse complement strand
TGGTTGCTCGCCAGCAGCGGTCACGATGTGGCTGACCTCCGACCGCCCTCACACGGCCGTGCCCCGGGGTGGCACGCCGGCCTCGTCGTCGCTGAGCACCCGGCACAGCAGGTCGACGGCGTACAGGCGGAATCGGTGGTCTTGGCGGCCGCCAAAGGAAGCTAGTCGGCACCACCGGCACCTCGCGAGCAGGCCGGGCCCCCGTGGCCTGCAGGGCTAACACGCAAGTGCGCTCAGGGTGCGCGGCGTTCATGGAAGCGTTCGTGGCGCCGGGGTCTTTGGTCGCGGTCGATCCAGACCGGTGGGATGGATTCCGGGATGCCGTCGCCCGCGAACCGGATGCCCCAGGTGCCGGCGTCGTAGAGCCGGTGGTGGAACCCACACAACACCACACAGTTGCTCAGGTTGGTCTCTCCGCCGTTCCACCAGGGGACTACGTGGTGGACGTCGCACCATCGCGGTGGCCTGGTGCAGCCGGGATGGACGCAGCCGCCGTCGCGGGCCATCACCGCCACCCGCAGCGGGCCTTGTGCCGTGCGGCACGCCCGGCCCTGGTCCAGAATCTGCGAGTCGCCGCCGAGAACCTGCGGGATGACCAGCGCGTCACACGCCAAATGGCGCACCGTGCCCGGGTCGAGCAGGTCACCGGTGTCGACCATCGTCGCCGCCCCGACGCCGGTCTTCAGCTTGTCGAAGTCCAATGTGACCAGTACCCGCGGCCGGTCGCCCCCCTTCGACGGCAGCCCGCCGTCGAGGCCGACGCGTCGCATCGCCTCCACAAACCCGTCCGCGAACCGCTGCTGCGGACTCCTGGTGTCCGTGTCGGCGTCCCCGGGCGGCTCCGGCGCCGCCAGCGTGTCCAGGATCGGCCAGATGAACGCGTCGTCGCCGACCGGGACCCGGAACTTGTAGAACACCGACCCGTGTCCATCGGAGAACCGGGATCCCGACCGCAGCCTGCGCGCCTCGCGCTCCTCCCGGACCAGCTGCTCCGCGATCTTGCGGTCCGCGGCATCCGGGTCCACCCGCTCCACGATCCGATGCCCGAGCCGGGTCAGCGCAACCGGGCCGTGCATCGCCGCCTCGCCGACCAGCAGCTCCTCCGCGAGCACTCGCGTCGAGGTTGTGGCGTCCGCTGGCAGCTCGAGCAGCGCCGTCGCGATCACCCCTGCCTGGTCCACGTTCACGTCGCCCTTCGCGAGGGCCGCATGCACCGCCGCACCCTCCACCGTTGCGGCCGTGCGTTCGCCGTCGATGGCCGACTTGGCGGTGTCGGCGGCGTGCAGCAGCTGCGCCAGCGTGACGTCACGTTTCGCCTCCTGCTGCCGCATCCGCCGCTTCGCCGCCAGCCACGCCAGTGTCGACGGTGCTCCCGTGTCGACGGCCAGGCCGCGGGCATCCAGCTCCCCCAACAGCGACAACGCCACCGCGTGGGCCTGCGCCACCAGCCGGTACGCCGCATCTACGCCAGCCGTCACCTGGCGGCTCGACAACCGCCACGGCTCAGCGTCCTCCAGCAGGCCGGCGAGCTCGAAAGACGCGCGACCCAACACCGCCACCGCCGACCCGTCACCATCGCCCATTCGCTGATGCATACCCCGACACTACGCATCGCCACCGACAGTTTTTGGTCCCATTTACCCTTATCCACAAGGGGTATACGCCGGTAGCCACCATTGCCGGCCAGGGTCTCGCGTTACTGCTGAGGTGGCTCCGCGGCCCCGCCCCGTGACACGAACGAGCGGTTCGACGCGACCCTCCTGCTGCATCAGCTGTTTCGCGTGGGCGCCGGAATGCCGCGGCCGGATTCGACGTGATCACTCCGCTGGCGCCGTCTGTCGATCTCGACGGCCGCCTCTGCGGGAAGCACCTTGATCAACGACGGGTAGCACAGCAGTCGCTCGTCCGTGCGGGTCCGGTACAGACTCGTCGAGAGGGAGTGTCCAGCCCGCTGCTCCACTAGCTCCCGTCCCGGACCACGATGACGAGGTCGCCGCCTTCGACGCTCCGCGGTCCATCGAGCGCCACTCTTTCGATGGTGCCGGCCACCGGCGTGGTGATGGACGCCTCCATCTTCATGGCCTCGATCGTCGCGACCACGTCGCCTATCTGGACGACGTCCCCGGCCGCCCTCAGAGGTGACACGACACCGTCGAACGGTGCACCGATCTGACCCGGCGTGCTCGCATCGGCCCGCTCACGCGCTGGAGCGGCCGACGAGACCGAGCGGTCGCGTATCGAGATCGGCCGCAGCTGGCCGTTGATCGTGCACATGACCGTCCGGAACCCGCGTTCGTCGGGCTGGCTGATCGACTCCAGCCCGAAGATGAGCCGGACCCCCTCGTTGAGGTAGACGTCCTGCTCCTCGTCGAACGCCAGACCGTAGAGAAAGGAGCGTGTCGGCAGCACGCCTAGGTCGCTGTACCTCTCGCGAGACTCGGCGAGCTCCTTGGTCGGCCCAGGGAAGAGCAGCCGGTTCAGCGTCGTACGACGGTCGGTGCCGAGCCCAGCGAGCTCCGCGTCGTCGAGCTCGGCCTCGGGGCGGCGCACGGCGCGACCCTCGAGGGCCTTGGTCCGAAACGGCTCGGGCCAGCCGCCCGGCGGCGTGCCGAGCTCGCCGGACAGAAAGCCGACAACCGACTCCGGCACGTCGAACGAGCCGGGGTCACTGGCGAAATCCTTGGGATCGGCGCCGACCGCCACCAGCTGCAGCGCGAGGTCACCAACCACCTTGCTGGACGGGGTGACCTTCACGATGTTGCCGAGGATCTGGTTGGCCGCCGCATACGTGACCTCGACCTCCTCGAACTTCTCGCCGAGACCAAGGGCTATGGCCTGCTGCCGCAGGTTGGACAGCTGCCCACCGGGGATCTCGTGGCTGTAGACCCGGCCGGTTGGCGCAAGGAGCCCCGACTCGAAGGGCGCATAGAGGCGGCGGACGGCCTCCCAGTACGGCTCGAGATCGCACAACGCGGTCAGCGACAAGCCGGTGGCCCGATCGGTGTGATCGGTGGCCGCGACCAGCGCCGAGAGGGCGGGCTGGCTCGTCGTACCCGCAAGAGCTGCGCTCGCCGCATCGACTGCGTCGACGCCCACGTCGATAGCCGCCAGTAGCGTGGCGAGCTGACCGCCGGGCGTGTCGTGGGTGTGCAGGTGGACCGGGAGGTCGAACCTCTCCCGCAGGGCGCTGACCAGAGTGCGCGCCGCGGGCGCTCGTAGCAGGCCGGCCATGTCCTTGATCCCGAGCACGTGCGCTCCCGCCTCGACGATCTGCTCGGCGAGGGACAAGTAGTAGTCGAGGGTGTAGAGCGTCTCCGCGGGGTCGGAGAGATCGCCGGTGTAGCACAGGCACACCTCGGCAAGCGTCCTGCCCGTGGATCGGACTGCGTCGATCGCGGGCCGCATCTGGTCGACGTTGTTGAGCGCGTCGAAGATCCGGAAGATGTCGATGCCGGTCTCGGCTGCCTCCGCGACGAAGGCATCAGTCACGGAGGTGGGGTACGGCGTGTACCCCACGGTGTTGCGCCCACGCAGCAGCATCTGTAGGCAGATGTTCGGTGTCGCCGTGCGCAGCGCGGCCAGCCTGTCCCACGGATCCTCGGCCAGGAAGCGCAGCGCCACGTCGTACGTCGCGCCACCCCACGCCTCGAGCGACAGCAGCTGGGGGGTCATCCTGGCGAGATGTCCGGCGACGGCGGTCAGGTCGCGCGTGCGGACCCTCGTTGCCAGCAGCGACTGGTGGGCGTCGCGCATGGTGGTATCAGTGACACCGACCGCGGTCCCGGCCCGGAGCGAGGCGGCGAACCTCTCCGGCCCGAGCGCCAGCAGGCGTTGCCGGGAGCCGTCCGGCGGTGGTTTCCGATACCCGATAGCCGGGAGCTTGGTGGTCGGGTCGACCCGGGTTGGGGCGTCTCCGTGCGGTTTGTTGACCGTGACATCGCCCAGATACTGCAGCAGCCGGGTTCCCCGGTCCGCCGACGAACGGGCCGTCAGCAGCTGCGGATGCTGCTCGATGAACGAGGTGGTCACGCGCCCGGCACGGAAGTCGGGATCGTCCAGAACGGCTTGCAGGTAAGGGATGTTGGTCGCGACACCGCGGATCCGGAACTCAGCAACGGCGCGGCGCGCCCGGTCGACGGCCATCTCGAAGGTTCGCCCGCGGCAGGTCAGCTTGGTCAGCATGGAGTCGAAGTACGCCGAGATCTCGGCGCCTGCGTACGTCGTACCGCCGTCGAGCCTGATTCCGGCGCCGCCCGGTGAGCGGTAGGCGGTGATGCGGCCCGTGTCAGGGCGGAAGCCGTTGCCTGGATCCTCCGTGGTGATGCGGCACTGCAGCGCCACACCGCGGGTGCGGACGTTGTCCTGCCGCAGGCCGAGGTCGGCAAGCGTCTCGCCGGCTGCAATGCGCATCTGGGACTGGACCAGGTCGACGTCCGTCACCTCTTCGGTGACCGTGTGCTCGACCTGGATGCGTGGGTTCATCTCGATAAAGAAGTGACGTCCGTCGTGGTCGACCAGGAACTCGACAGTTCCGGCGTTGCTGTAGCCGATCTGCCGTGCGAACGCGACAGCGTCCGTGCAGATGCGCTCGCGGAGCGTGGGGTCGAGGTGGGGCGCTGGCGCGATCTCGACCACCTTCTGGTGGCGCCGCTGCAGGGAGCAGTCCCGTTCGTACAGGTGGATGACGTTGCCGTCGGCATCGGCCAGGATCTGTACCTCGATGTGCCGCGGGTCGGTGACGGCCTCCTCGACGAACACGGTGGGGTCCCCGAACGCGCCATCCGCCTCGCGCATAGCAGCCTCGACTGCGTCGCGAAGGTGTCCGGGGTCTGCTACGCGCCGCATCCCGCGGCCGCCGCCACCGGCCACCGCCTTGACGAACACGGGGAAGGTCAGGTTCTTCGTGGACTCGCAAATCTCGTCGACGTCCAGTGACGGAGGAACGTTCTCGAGGACAGGAACTCCCGCTGCCCGTGCCGCCGCCACCGCGCTGGCCTTGTTGCCCGTCAGCCGCAGGACGTCGCTGTTCGGGCCGATGAATGTGATGCCCGCCTCAACGCATGCCTCGGCCAGCGCTGGATTCTCCGAGAGGAAGCCGTATCCCGGATAGATCGCCTCAGCACCTGAACGGATGGCCGCTGCCACGATCGCCTGCGGGTCAAGATAGGCCCGCACCGGATGGCCACGTTCGCCGATCTCGTACGCCTCGTCGGCTTTGAGCCGGTGCTCTGAGCCGCGGTCCTCGTGAGGGAAGATCGCGACCGTGCGGGCGCCCAGCTCGTACGCCGCCCGGAAGGCGCGAACGGCGATCTCGCCACGGTTGGCCACCAGCACCTTGGAGAACATCATGGGACTATCGTCCACGGTCGACCGCCTCACGGCCCGGCAACTCCTGGACGTGGACAGGCTGGCCACGCTGGGGCTGTTCCTTAGTGCGCCATTGAACGGCGCGGGTGTTTGACCAGACGTTTGACACCGCAACTACGGCGTCAGCGCGGGAACGGCGCGCACCCGCGAGGCGGGTCGACGGCGCTTTGGGCGGCTTATCGACAAGAGGGCAGAGAGCCTCCTCGAGTCGGCACCCCGGAAAGGGAGCCGCCACCACGCGAACCGAGCGGCACCCTTCCCAGTCCACGGCCTACCCCGCTGATGGGTCCACCGCAGAGGCCGACCCGAGTTAGGCCCAATACCGTTCAGTTAGATGATCGGGTGGTAGGTGGGTGGGTGCTGCGGTTGTGGCCAGTCAGCGTGGTGGGCTCGTTTGACGTGCCACTTGGGCATCTTGCGTTTGATGACTCGAGGTGCCGCGCGCTGACGTC
>JBBQKY010000163.1:0-5828 GCA_038327385.1 Propionibacteriales bacterium | reverse complement strand
CCGAAGAAGCCGCTCGTGCCACTCGCCGAGACCGTCCACGAGCGCTATTCCGTCGAGATCTTCCGCGGGTGCACCCGAGGCTGCCGGTTCTGCCAAGCCGGGATGATCACCCGGCCCGTGCGCGAGCGGTCGATCACCACGATCGGTGACATGGTGGAGAACGGCCTCACGAGCTCGGGTTTCGAAGAGGTCGGCCTGCTGTCGCTCTCCTCGGCGGACCACAGCGAGATCGCCGAGGTGGCCAAGGGCCTCGGCGACCGGTACGAAGGCACGAACGTCTCGCTGTCGCTGCCATCCACCAGGGTGGACGCCTTCAACGTCACGCTCGCCAACGAGTTCTCCCGCAACGGCAGGCGGTCCGGCCTGACCTTCGCGCCGGAAGGCGGATCCGAGCGGCTGCGCCGGGTCATCAACAAGATGGTCTCCGAGGAGGACCTCATCCGGACGGTCTCCGCCGCCTTCTCGCACGGCTGGCGGCAGGTCAAGCTCTACTTCATGTGCGGGCTGCCGACGGAGACCGACGAAGACGTCCTGGCGATCGCCGACCTGGCCCGCAAGGTGATCGCCACCGGACGCGAGGTGTCCGGACGCCGCGACATCCGGTGCACCGTGTCGATCGGTGGCTTCGTGCCGAAGCCACACACTCCCTTCCAATGGGCGTCGCAGCTCGACCACGAGACGACCGACGCCCGCCTCAAGAAGCTGCGTGACGTCGTCCAGCGCGACAAGCAGTTCGGCAGGTCGATCGGCTTCCGCTACCACGACGGCAGGCCGGGCATCGTCGAAGGACTGCTGTCACGAGGGGACCGCCGCGTCGGAGCAGTGATCGAGGAGGTCTGGCGCGACGGCGGTCGCTTCGACGGCTGGAGCGAGCACTTCTCCTTCGAGCGCTGGTACGGCGCTGCGGAGCGCGTCCTCCAGGACGAGCCAGTGGACCTCGACTGGTACACGACGCGCGAGCGCGACTACGCCGAGGTGCTGCCCTGGGACCACCTGGACTCCGGACTCGACCGCGACTGGCTTTGGGAGGACTGGCAGGACGCGATCAACGAGGTCGAGGTCGACGACTGCCGATGGACCCCGTGCTTCGACTGCGGGGTCTGCCCGGAGATGGGCACCGAGATCCAGGTCGGGCCCACGGGCCAGCCGCTCCTCCCGCTCGCCGTCGTCTGAGCTCAGCTCTTGCTGCGCGCTGAAGCCTTACGGGCCAGTTGCCGTAGGTCGTCGGGAAGGCACTCGTCCGCGGCCAGCAGCCCGGGCAACAGCGCCGGCTCGACGGTCAGCGCGCGGAACGACTGGCTGATCGTCACCCCGTGGTCCGGCACATGCACGACTTCGACCACGTCGCCGGACCGGAGCCGGCCCGGCGTCAGCACGCTCAGGTAGGCGCCGGGGCGGGCGTCGAGGGTGAAGGTCCGCAGCCACCCGGTCTCCTGCATCCACCCCCGGAAGGTCGCACAAGGTATCCGTGGACAGGTGACCTGCAGCTCCACGTCCTTGCCCACCCGCCACCGCTCACCGAGCCGGCTCGCGGCGAGGTCGATGCCGTACGTCGTGAGGTTCTCGCCGAAGGAGCCGTTGGGCAGCGTTCGGCCGAGCCGCGCTTCCCAGCGGTCGAGGTCCTCACGGGCGAACGCGTAGACAGCCTGCTCGTCGCCGCCGTGGTGGCGCCGGTCCCCGATGTAGTCCCCGACGAGCCCACTGCCGAGTCCTCCTGACTTGGCGCCCGGTGCGCGGACCTCCACCGGTCCCGGCTGCGGCTGCTTCGCGATCCCCGTCGCCTGAGTCTGCTTATAGGGGTTGGCCTGGGGCCGTCCGACGTTCACCGACTCCACAGTTGCCACCCGACGACCCTACGGCGCCCTGGCCACCGACGCGTCCAGCTCGTCCTCGACAAAGCGCTCCCTGCTCACGACGAGCCCGCTGACGCCTTGCGGAATGACGAGGACCAGGAGCACCACCAGGGGGACGGTCCACCCACCCGTGACGCCGTACAGCACTCCCATCATCAGCGGCCCGACACCCGCGAGCAGGTAGCCAATGCTCTGCGCGAAGCCGGACAGCGCGGCCGTACCCTCGCTGGTCCGCGCTCGAAGAGCGATGAGCGTGAGCGCCAGCGGGAAGATCCCGGTGCCGATGCCGATGGACAGCGCCCACAGCCACGGGGAGGCGCGTGCGTCCAGGATGAGACCGAGGTATCCGACGACGTACGACGCGCAGAGACCCGCGATGATCGCCGGCTGGTGCCTCCCGCGCGCGGTGAGGCCCGGCAGGACCAGCGAGATCGGGATGCTGGTGGCCGTGGTGACGCCGAGGAGAAGGCCGGCGGTCGTCGCGGAGAAACCAGCGTCGCGGAAGATCTGCGGCAGCCAACCGAAGACGGCGTAGGCCTGCAACGACTGGAGGCCGAAGAAGAGCGTCATGGCCACCGCCAACGGAGACCGTCTGAGGGCGAGCGTCTTGATGGCCGACGCCCCTGCCAACGGCGGCGGTCGGACCTCCTTGCGGGCCAGCGCGAGCCATGGGATCGCCGCGAGCAAGGCCACCACTGCCCACGTCGCCAGCCCGCCGCGCCAAGATCCTGTGGCGTCCGCCACCGGCACAGTGAGGACCGAGGCAGCGGTCAGCCCGATCGCCAACGCTGTCGTGTACGCGGCGGTCATCGCTCCGATCCGGCTGGGGAAGTGCCGCTTCACCAGAGAAGGTATGAGCACGTTGGCCGTCGCCGTGCCCGCCAGAGCCGGTATCGACGCAGCGAGCAGGACTGCGGAGGATCCTGCTTCCGCCCGCAGCATGAGCCCCCCGGCTGTGACCAACAATGACGCGAGCATGACCCGGTGCACGCCGAACGTCCGCCCGCACCACGGAGCGATGTAGCCGAACCCGGCGAAGCACAGGACGGGCAGCGTCGTCAGCAGTCCGGCTGTCGCGGTCCCCATACCGAGGGAACCTCTGACGTCATCGAGCACCGGGGCGATGCTCACTGCTGCGGGTCGGAGGTTGAGCGACAGCGCGACGAGCCCCGCCACGACGAGGGCAGCTGCGCGACGGGACACGAGCAGTGATTGTCCAGCACGATGGACGCCCGGCGATGGGTGCCCGTCGTCTCTCCTTCAGGAGTAGGTCGGCCTGGACCTTGCCCGGTAGTACTCGGTGGACTCCGTGCGCCAGAGCAGGACCAGGATCACCCCCGCCAGTAACGCGGTGACGGCGGCCAGCACGGCGCCTATCGTCGAGCTCCCGCCCTCGCTCAGCGACAGCACGGACCCCAGGATGCTCAGTGCACCCAGCGCGGTGGCTACGCTTCGCGCCCATCTCTTCCCGTTGCCGTTGGCCCGAGCCATCCAGAGCCAGAGTCCGATCGCCAGTACACCGACGAGCACGACGTAGACGATCCACAGCGTGTAGGCGGCGTCAGCGTTCGACTTCGTGTAGTTGCCGCTGTCCTTCAGCTGCCTGCTGATGTTGTCCCTGACGGAGCCGAGAGTCGCCAGGCCCACGATGAGGTTCATGACACTGAGCGCGGCGCCGACGCGCATCAGCCTCACAGCTCGGACGATCGATGGTGGCTGCTCCATAGTGGATGTCGTGACTCTCCTCGGCCCGCGCGTCGGCGCGGCGGTCGTGGCTGTGCGAGACATGATGCCCGACATCACACGACAGCGTTCGTGGCCGTGCCGCAGCAAACCGCGCCGGCGCTAGGGTGGCTGCCGATGTCAAGCCAGCCCTCGCAGCAGGAGCCGGCGGTCCAGCGACTGCGGGTGCGCTACGCGAAACGCGGCAGGCTCCGGTTCACCAGCCACCGTGACTTCGCCCGTGCCCTCGAGCGCGCCATCCGGCGTGCCGGTCTGCCGATCGCCTTCTCGTCGGGGTTCAGCCCGCACCCGCGGATCTCCTACGCGAACGCGTCACCGACCGGTGCCGCCAGTGAGGCCGAGTACCTCGAGATCTCCCTGACGAAGGCGCTGGAGCCGTACGCCGTACGAGACGCCCTGAACGAGGCGTTGCCGGCGGGACTTGACGTGACCGACGTGGTGGTGGCGGGGGCCGGGGCGCTCGCCGACCTGCTGGAAGCCAGTCGTTGGCGCATCGAGCTCCCACAGGTCGACCCGGCGACGGCGACGGCGGCCGTGAGCCGTTTCCTCGCGTGTGACGAGGTTGAGGTCGAGCGCATGACCAAGCGCGGACTGCGCAGGTTCGACTGCCGCAGCGCCGTGTTGCGGATGTCGAGCGGCGCGGGCTTTCGGGGGGACGCGGCACCGTGTGCGATACTGGAAGTGGTCGTAAGGCATGGAACACCTGCCGTGCGGCCAGACGACATCCTTGCCGGTCTCCGCGACATCGCCGGCCTCGTCCTTCCGGTTGCCCCGTTGCAGACTCGGATCGAGCAGGGGCCGTGGAGCGCCTTGACCGGCTCGGTGGAGGATCCGCTCGACCCGGATCGCGACGCGTCCTGAATTCACGCGACCGCTGACCGCTCAGGCGACCTGCACCATATGGCCCCGGCTAGGGATGTCGTGACCGCCAGTCGGGCGGAGGCCAGCCAGTGGCCCATCCACCCGGGAGGCGCTACCGCCAGCTTGCGCTGCGGCCCGTCGACACGACGGCCATGGCGACCGACCCGCCTTCGCGCGGCGCATTGCGCCCGGAGGCACTGAGGAGAACGCATGACCGACGACGAGACATCGACGTCAGCAACTGAAACCCAGCCCACCATCGTCGTTCCGGATGCTCCGGTACGACGGCCGCGTCGCCGGGCTGCCAGCCGGCCGGCTGGCCCACCGCAGCCGACTATCGCGACGCCAGCGGCAGCCGCCGCGCCGCAGGAGACGGAGCCGGACGCGGCTGCCGAGCCGCAGGAGACGGAGCCGGACGCAGCTGCCGAGCCGCAGGAGACGGAGCCGGACGCAGCTGTCGAACCGGAGGCGGCTGTCGAGCCGGAGGCGGCTGTCGAGTCGCCGGTAGCCAAGAGAGCCACCCGCCGCAGGACAGCGAAGAAGGCGGTCGCCACTGAGCCGTCGAGCGCCACTGAGCCGTCGAGCGCCACTGAGTCGTCGAGCGCTGCTGAGTCGTCGAGCGCTGCTGAGTCGTCGAGCGCGGCTGAGCCGCAGGCCCAGGCGACTGCCGCACCGGCGGCGGACGTCCGTCCCGGAGAGCCCGTCGAACCCGGCCCGACTAAGAAAGCCACGAGCAGACGCCGTCGTGGAACCGTTGTTCCGGACCCCTTCGAGCCCGCCGAGGCCGACACGCCCGGTGATACGCAGACGGCCAGCACCGCGACGACGACCCCCTTCGCACCGATCTTCCGGGCCCCCGACCCCGTCGTCGCGACGCGGACGTCCGATGGCTCGTCGATAGGAGCGGCGCTCGCCGATCCGGCGGCCGACTTCTCCCCGTCAGCCGACGAGGACGAGGGTGCGCTCGCCCAGGCGGCGGCCGCGGTCGAGGCGGCGCAGTCCGGTGAGTCCGACGTTGCGTCGTCCGATGGGTCGGAGGAGACCACTTCCGGATCGGCGACACCGTCGACCCGGCGACGGCGCTCGCGAGGCGGCCGTAACCGTCGCAGGTCGACAGACTCCCAATCGAGCGAGGGTTCCGCGGAGGACGCTGTCGACAGCTTGCAGCCGACGGACGGTGACACGGAGAACCGCACCGCAGCTGGGGAAGGGGCAGACTCCACCGAGGGTGACGCCAAGGGTGCTGGTGACTCGGCCTCGTCGGCGCCGACTGCCTCGTCGTCGCGACGACGGCGGCGCCGCCGAAGCGGTGACGCCCCGAACGACAGCGCCGAGGAGAGCACTGACGTCGTCGTCAAGACCCGCGAGCCG
>JBBQKY010000162.1:0-5918 GCA_038327385.1 Propionibacteriales bacterium | reverse complement strand
AGACCCGTCATGGTCACAGACCCCCGACGACAACCGGATCGCGTACAGCGGTTACGACGGCGTTCAATCCGGGATCTTCGCGGTCGACCCGAACGACCCCAGCCCAGTGCTTCTGCATGCGGGAGGCTCCCAACCCTCGTGGGGGACTGATGACTTCATCGCGTTCACCGAGTTCAATGAGGGCGGCAGCACGATAGGGACCTTCTTCGCGGGCCAGGTCCAAGTGTGTGCCGGTGGCCCCTGCTCGAATCCGGTGATCGACGGCCAGGACGGCAGCTACCCGGCATACGTGAGCGATGGCACATCGGCGTTCGTCCGGAACTTCTATCTCGACAGCACGACCTCCCAGGACGACGTCATGCTGGAAAGCCCGGGGGCGTCGGGTCTGGCGATCTCGGCCACCGGCGGCATCGTCGGCGGGAGCACCGACCAGCAGAGTCTGGACAACCTGCGGCTCACCCTCTACTACCAGTGCCCGGGCAGTCCCGAGCGGTCGGTCCTCGGACTGGCGCTCGAACCGACAGGCTTTGCGGACGTGGGAACGCCTCAGGCGACGGCGAGCTTCAACCAGACGTTCGACGAGAGCCAGCTCTGCGGTGGGCAGGGAGGCGGCACCGTGACCGGTGTCCTGAGCGACTTCTTCACCAGCGGGCCGTTCCCCGGCCAGCCGGGCTTCGACCCCATCATCCAAAACGAAGACATCGCGAACTCGTCACAGGGGCCGGTCGCCTCGATCGTTGATCCGGTGGACGAAGCCACCTTCTTCGACTGGGAAAGCATCGCGCTGCAGGGCGAAGGCATGAACGGTTCCCTCCAGCAGCTGCCCGACGCCGACCTCTCATGGACAGTCACCGGCTCTGGTACGACGCGATCGGGCCAAGGCAGCACTGTGGACCTTGCGCGGCTGCCGGTCGGGGACTACGCCGTGACATTGACGGCGACCGATCCGGGCACCGGAGAGACCAACGAAACGACCAGGGTGATCCATGTCGTGGCCGATTCGGACCACGACGGCCTTTCCGACACGTCTGAGAACTCTCAGGTCTGCTTTGCTGCCGGCGCTGCCAACGACGGCAACAGCATCAACAGCGACTCAGACCTGGACGGGATCCCAGACGGCCAGGACCCGGCTCCGTGCACGGCCGCGACGTCGTACCACCCGACGGTGGCGTTCGACCCTGCCTCGCTCTACGTCCCCTCAAAAGGCAACTACGTCACCATGACCGTCAAGCAGACCAATGGGACACCGAGCCTGACGAGTCTCGTGCCCGGCAGCGTCCGGCTGATGAGCATCCGCGGCGTCCCGCTCGGGGGAACGGCAGCCGTCACTCGAGATGTGTCTGGTGAGGCCTTCTCGAAAGCCAAGGTGTGGTCGGTGAGTGGCGCGGCCGGCGCGAACCAGCTGGGCACTGCCAAGTTCGACCGGCAAGGGCTGAACACGTACATCAAGAACACGTTCAAGCTGAACCAAATGCTGACGATGACCTTCACCGGGTACTCGAGCGTGCCGCCATGGACCTTCAGCGGATCCGGAACTACGACGGTCAAGAAGGAGTAGCAGTGAAGACAACGAAGTACCAACGATCGAGGAAGATCGCGTTCATGCTGTCAGGGGCGCTGCTGGCGCTGAGCTTGGCGACGGCTCCAGCAACCGCCGCAGGTGACACGAAGGGCCCCGCGTGCGCCAACATCGTCGACGGCGCCGGCATCTGGGACGGCAGCACCGTGACCTTCCGGGTCGTGCTGGCCAAGCCTGCCTGTAGGCCGGTCACTTACACGCTGTACGCGACGACGACAAATCCGGACGAAGGCACCGGCACCGTGGTTAGCGCGAGCGACTACACGCTGGACGCCGACGGGAACCTCATTTTCTCACTCCCCATCGCCGATCCGGACCCAACCACACCGTGCACGCTCGTCTATGTCTATGCGACAACCTCGCTCCATAACCACGTTGCCGACGTAGCGCCGGACGCCGGCTACGCGCAGTTGCCGGACGATGCGAATTGTGGAAGCGGGAGCAAGGACTTCCACTGACCCAGCCGCGCTGTCTGGTGGCTAGAGCTGGGCGTTGAGGTCGTCGGCGCGCGCTCGCGCCGCCCTCGCCTCGACCGGACGTCCCACGAGCGCCCACGCATTCGCGGCTATCTCCGCGGCCTCGGCGGCGTATCGCTTGGCGCCGGCCTCCAGGTAGACCGCAACCGCTTCTTCAGCGCGCTCTGCAGCGGTGGGGTACTCGCCGCGTTTCAGGTAGATCGCGGCCATGGTCTGGAGGGCATCGGCGACCGTCGGGGCGTGCTCGATCGAACGCGCGATCTCCAGCGCATTCTCGGAGCTGCGCAGTGCCCCGTCCAGATCGCCTTGGTCCATGAGCTTCTCGGAGAGGTTGGAGTAGCCGATGGCTCGTCCCGCGCCATGGCCGATGCGTTCGAACTCCACGATGGCCCGGCGGTCGCAGGCGATCGCCTCGTCCAGGTTTCCCCGCTGATGCTCGACCATCCCCAGATTGATCAGGCAGCCAGCCAGCTCTTCGACGTTTCCGCCGCGCTCGGCGAGCTCCAGGCCGTCCCGGAGCGTGGCGGCGGCCTCCTCCAGGTTGTGAAGGTTGCGGTGGATGCTCGCCGTCATCCGCAGGGCTGTGGTCAGCCCCCGTTGGTCTCCTTGCTCCTCCAGGAGATGCTGTGCCTCGAGCGCATGGGTCAGGGCTGACTCGTCAGCGCCCTTGATCTTCTCGGCGTGGGCGAGCTGGATCAGGAGATACGGCCGCAACGGCTCACCGGCCGCGGCGATCGCGAGACCAGCCTGGGCTGCCTCGATCGTCTCGTCGGGTCGACCCTCGACAGCTTGAGTCCAGGCCTGCTCGAGCCACAACGGTGCCCGTTGATCGGAGCGGACCGTGACGAACGCCTCCTCCAGGATGCGTTCCGCCTCCCGATACTTCCCCTGCTTGCGGCACACCGACACGAGTCCGCGCCAAGCCTGCACGTCGCTCGAGAGGCGACGCGCCTCGTCGTAGAGCTTGAGGGCTTCCTCATAGTTTCCGGTCAGCTCCTGCAGGTCGCCGAGGGTCAGCAGGATCGCAGACACCTGCGCGCCACCCTCGATGTCGTCTCGGGCGAGCTCCAGACCGCGGCTCAGGTGAAGGATCGCGGCCTCATTGGCGAACAGGCGCGCCGCACGCTCTCCGGCTCGGACGAGGTAGTCGACCGCCTTCGGCCCGACGTCGCCGAGGTAACAGTGACGAGCCAGCAGGTCGATGACGTCGTCACCCGCGCCGTAGAGGTCCTCCGCCAGCTCGGCCACTCGTCGGTGCAGCGCTCGTCGCTGCCGCCGCAGCAGGCGTGAGTAAGCGGCTTCTTGGACCAGTGTGTGGTGGAACTCGAGCTCGTCCGGCGCATCAGCAACGCGGTCGAAGAACCCCCGTTCGAGCAGTACGTCGACCGCCTGCGTCGCATGGGAGGACAGACCCTCGAGGAGCGGCAGAGGGATGCGTCGTCCGATCACGGCGGCCTCGAGGAGGCTCGTCCTGGCCGACCTCGGCAACAGGTCGATGCGAGCCGACAACACGCCTTCGATGGTGAGGGGGACCACCCCCTCCTCCCAACCGTGGTGCAGCTGCCAGCCCTGCCCACTCCTAACGATCGCGCCTTCGTCGCGTAGCGAGCGGACCAGCTCTTCCACGAAAAAGGGGTTGCCGCCGGTCCGATCGGCGACCAGCGCCGCGAAGCGGCTCGGCGCCGGCGCCTGCAGGAGGTCACGGAGGAAGAGGTCGACGGCCGCCCGGTCGAGAGGTCTGAGCTCGATACGCTGGGTCTGGTGCTGGTCGGCCGCTGCATCGATTTCGTCGAGGATGTCCTGCCCTTCGAACCTCGCGGTCAGGTAGAGGAGGAGATGCTCGGCCGCCGGACCGCGCAACAGATCTTGAGCCAGCCGTTGCGACGAGGCATCCATCCAATGGCAGTCCTCGATCATGATGACGACCGGGTGGCTGCTGGCGACCAGCGACAGCCACAAGGAGAAGGCATCATGCAGCCCGCGCCGGAACAGCTCTGGTTCGAGGGCGGCGACGTCGCTGGCGTCTTCTCCGGGTGGCAGTCCGAGCAGGCGAGCGAAGTACGGGCCGGCCTCCTCGGCCCCGATCCGCTCCAAGGCGGCCGACAGGGCGCTCGCAGCGAGCTCCGGGGCGTGTTCGATGTCGATCAATGCGAAATAACGAAGCAGCTGCGAGAAGGGGGCATACGTGAGCGCCGTGCCGTGCGTGTGGCATGGCGCCTCCATCCACCGTGCTCCTCGCTTCCCTGCTTCAGCCGCGACCTCCTGTTTCAGGCGCGACTTGCCGACCCCCGCCTCGCCGAGGACGACCAAGAGGCCGCCACGCCCCTGGAGGAGGTGGTCGAGCGAGCTTCGTGCAGAGGCGAGCTCCCGGGCGCGTCCCACGAGAGCCGCGCGGTTGTCGTCGTGCCCTTCGGTCTCGGCGTAAGACTCCTTGTGCTCACCTAGCAGCCGCCAGGCCGGTACCGGCGCGGCTTTGCCCTTCAGCGTGAGCTCACCCACCCACTCGAACTCGAAGTGGTTCTTCGTGAGCCGATACGTGGTGTCGCCGACGTACGTCTCTCCGTTCGGCGCGGCGGACTCGAACCGCTGGGCGAGGATGATCGAGTCGCCCAGGACCGCATAGTCCATCCGGGACTCGGTCCCGAAGACGCGGGCGATCCCGTGTCCGGAGTTCACCCCCACATGAAGACCCAGGTCATGCTCGTAGGGCAGCGTCTCACGCACTCGGGCCAGCTCTTCGTGGAGCTCCAATGCTGCCGCGAGCGCTCGCTGGGCGTCATCCTCATGGCTCACGGGCGCGCCGAACAAGGCAAGGATCGCGTCGCCGGCGAACTTCTCGACGTAGCCTTCGTGCTTAGCGATCACGTCGGACAGCGCCGCTACGACCGGGTCGATGACCTCGGAGAGCTGCTCTGGGTCGTACCGTTCGGCAAGGGATGTGAATCCGGAGATGTCGGCGAAGACGGCCGTCACCAGCCGCCTCTCCTCGTTCAGCTGTCCTTCGGACTCCTCGAGATGATCCGCAACCTGACTGGAGACGAAGCTGCGCAACGTGCCGGTGACCCCGACTTTCGGAGCAGGGGGGACAGCGGCAGCCTCTTGGGTTTGCAGCGGCGCGCCACAGTGGCCGCAGAAACCCATACCGTCAGGGTTCTCACCGTTGCAGGACGCGCATCTCCAGCCCGGCATGCGCTTACGGCTTTCCCCACGCGGTGTAAGGCGATGTGCTTGTGGCGCCGTTCATGCGTCGAGTATCGCGCAATCGACGCGCGTTCAGGGGTCACGCGCCCGCACCGAGGGCATCCAGCGCCGCCTTGCGCCGCTGTGGGAATCCGCCGACCAGCCGTTCTCCGCTCGGTGCGGTCTAGGGCAGGGGGAGGGGTTCGCCGTCGATCTGGCAAGGTCTGGCTGGAAAGTCGGCCGGACACTTGATCGCCGAGGGGCCGTCCACGCACTTGCCTCGACCTGAGCAGCTGAACTCTTCATCGACGTGCGTCGGTGTCTTCCCTGGTGGATAGGTGGCGAAACCACGGGGTGGATTGGCGCCATCGCGAACGCAAGTGCGACCCGTCTCCGGGGAACGTAGCGACCACACCGGGTGCTCTCCCGAGGAGCATTCCCGCTCGCGTGAGTCGCACCCAGCCACCGGCGCCACAGCTATGACGACGGCCAACGACGCCGGCAAGACGGGCGCCCTTCGCATAACGGGATCTTTGCACGCATGCGAGGACTTCCGCCGCTGTCAAACCGGCCTCATTAGAGTCTGGGTATGACGAAGGTCGGCGTCCTCGGCGCCAAGGGGAAGATGGGGACGCTCACACGCGCGGCGATCCGGGACTCGGGCGACTGCCTACTGGTGGCCG
>JBBQKY010000161.1:0-5923 GCA_038327385.1 Propionibacteriales bacterium | reverse complement strand
GTGGGCAAGCTCAAGGCCCGCCATGGACTCCCGGCCGCCGACCCTCAGCGGGAGGCGGAGCAGATCTCGCGGCTTCGCCAGCTCGCATCCGAGTCGCACCTCGATCCGGAGTTCGCCGAGAAGTTCCTCGTGTTCATCGTCACCGAGGTGCTGAGGCACCACGAGGCGCTGAGCCGGCAGGTCGACTGAGCGTTCTGGCTAGGCTCGGCAGGTGCATGTGACGGCTCTGCGAATCTATCCGGTCAAGTCGACTGGCCCGGTCACTCTGCGAGAAGCCGTCGCGCGCCTGGAGGGGCTGCAGGGCGACAGACGGTGGATGGTCGTCGATGGAGACGGTACGACGATAACCGCTCGCACACACCGAAGGCTGCTCCTCGTCACCGCCGAGCCGCGGGCCGACGGCGCCATCCGGTTGACGGCCCCGGGCAGCGGCTCGCTGCTCGTTGAGGTGCCGCGCGTCGGCTCCCCACTGCCGCTGACGATGTCGCGCATCGACGGCGCGGTGAGCGCCGGCGACGAGGCGGACGAGTGGCTGTCGCAGCATCTTGGTGAGGCGGTTCGCCTGGTCTGGATGGACGACCCCTCCCGTCGTACCGTCGGCGAGCAACACGGCGGTGCGCCCGGCGACACCGTCAGCTTCGCCGACACCGGCCCGGTTCACCTCACGACGACCGCATCCCTCGCCAGGCTCAACGAGTGGCTGGTCGACACCGCTCTCGAGCGAGGCGAGCCGACACCCGGCCCCCTGCCGATGGGCCGCTTCCGCCCCAACATCGTGGTGGACGGCGGCGCCGAACCCTTCGCGGAGGACGAGTGGAAGCTGCTGCGCGTGGGCGAGGTCGGGATGCGCTTCGCCGAGCATTGCGATCGCTGTGTCCTCCCGACGATCGACCCGGTGACGCTGGCGGGCTCCAAGGAGCCGACTCGCACTCTCGCTCTGCGCCGGCAGTGGGACCACGAGGTCTTCTTCGGCATCCGGCTGATACCGCTGAGCACCGGGCTCGTCCGAGTAGGCGACGAGGTGACCGTCGGCTGAAGCGCCCGGCGGTCAGGCGTCGCCGGTGGGCTCGAGGACGAAGACGGGGATCTGACGGGTGGTGTTCTGCTGGTACTCCGCGTAACCGGAGTAGGCCTCGACCGCTCGCTGCCACCACGCCGCCTTCTCGTCGCCGGTGATCTCGCGGGCCACCATGTCTTGACGCACCGGGCCGTCCTGCAGCTCGACGTGCGGGTTGGCGACCACGTTGTGGTACCAGACCGGGTTCTTCGGCGCACCGCCCAGGGAGGCGACGACCGCGTAGCTGCCGTCGTGCTCGACGCGCATCAGCGGAGTCTTGCGGAGCTTCCCGCTCTTGGCACCTACCGACGTCAAGATCACGACGGGCAGCTCGCCCATCCTGTTTGCCTCCGTGCCACCCGATCGTTCGTAGGTCTCGACCTGCTCGCGGACATAGTCGCTTGGGCTGGGTTCGTACTCTCCTTGCAATGGCATGCCGCCAGTCAACACCGTCCTTCAAGAGCCGGCATTCCGACGCCGCTCATCGCTGCCTGCGGATGTGTCCCGCTGGGACGCTGCCTCGCTCAACCGCGCCAGCATGGCGTTGTAGGCGGTGAGCGCCGCTTCGTCCTCGTCGATGTCGGAGCCCTCGAGATCGCTGTGGTCTCCGGTGGCTTCGAGGTGGTCGACGAGGGTCCGGCGCCGGACGTCCTCCAGCCATCCGCCGGCCGTCGCGTTCGCCGCGCCGTGCGTGATGTAGGCCAGCACCACCGCCACGATGAGCGCCATCATCAGACCGTCGCCGAAGGCCCACATGATGCCGCCGCCCCGGTTGAGGTCGGCCAGCGGGCTCGGGCCCCACGTGCGGTGCACAGCGGCGTACGCCGGAAAGAGCTCGTGGTTCGCCTGCAGCAAGACGATGCCGACGACGGTCTCGGGAGCCATGGCGAGGAACAGTGCGAACAGTCGCACGGGGTACGGCGGGTGCCAGCGGATCGGCTCGTCCCCGATGAGCGGAATCAGGAAGAGGTAGCCACCGCCCAGGTAGAGCACGTGCTCCACCTGGTGCAGCCACGGGTGCAGCATCATCTGCTGCATGAACGACGTGAGGTGGGTGCCGACGATAACGCCCGTGTAGGTCGCGACTCCGGTAAGGGGGTGCGTCAGCAGCGACGCGGGAGCCGACGTCAGCATCAGGCGAATGCGTTCCTGCCGCAGGCCGCGAGCAACCTGGACGAGAAGCGAGAGCGGGCTGCCGGCCACGAGCAGCGCCGGCACCACCATGATCAGCAGCAGGTGCTGAACCATGTGCACCCAGAAGAGCACCGAGCTGTAGGTCTCGATCGCCGAGTTGAGGCTGACGACCAGCGTCAGCAGGCCCAACGTGAACGAGACCACGCGGTACCACGGCAGCCCCTCGTTTCCGCGTCTGCGGGCAAGCAGCAGGCCAACCGCGTACGACGCCAGTGCGGCCAAGATGAGGATGTCCCACACCAGGTTGGGTTGCCACGACGTCAGCAGCACGCGCCAAGTGAACGGCGGTACCGCACCCATCGGCATGTCAGGCACGTCCAGCCTCGATGGCGCTCACCCCTTCATTGTCGCCACCTGACTGACGGGGGGTTTCCCTGGGTGTGCCTGTTGTGGCCCAAGGCGCCACACTGTCCCTGTGCTGAGGTACCTCAAGGTCGCGACGGTGCTGCCGAGCTCGTCGTACCAGCGCCTTGCTCCGTTCATGTTCACGCTGATGCTGCGGAACATGGCGAGCGATGGCTACTCGTTCGAGGATCCCGAGCGCCCCGGGACGTTCTCCCTTCCCGGCTGCATCATCGCCTCCCCGTCCTATCCGGCGAACCTCGACAGCGTGGACCAGAACTACGTCTACAACTGGACGCGCGACGCCGCGGTCACCGCAGCGGAGATCGTCCGTGCGCCGATGCCGGTCGACGAGAACGGCGTCAGTCAGCCGCTCGTGGACTACGTCCGGTTCGCCGAGCGGTGCCAGAACGACACGCCAACGATCGACCGCGGGTGCTACTGCGTCGACGGGAAAGCCCGGGACTGGAGCGACCAGAGCGACGGCCCTGCACTTCAGACGATCGCTGTCCTGGACGCCTTCCCCCTGCTGGACGCCGGCACGCAGGACGTCGCCCGCCGCGTCGTTGCGCGGAACCTCGACTTCCTCCTCACGGCATTCGACTCGCCCACGACATCGCTGTGGGAGGAGGTGACCGGTTACTCCTTCTTCGCCCGCTCCGTCCAGGCCAGGTGCTTCCAGCAGGTAGTGGTCAACAAGGCAGGTTGCGAAGTGCCGGCTGGCGTCGACGAGGCGATCGGGTGGCTCGACGCCGCGCTGGCGACGCATTGGGACGGGAACGTCTATGTCAGCGTCCTCGCCGCCGACCCGGTCGGGAGCGTTGTGTCAGCGCGGTCCGGTTACGACCCGAACATCGACGTGGTGTTGGCGGCTCTCTACGGAAGCGTGGCCGTGACGGACGCGAGGGTCCTCGCGACCGCTGCGCAGCTGCGTACGGCGTTCGCCGGCGTCGACCACGCCGGTAGCTACCCGATCAACGCGGCGGACCGGGAACGCGGGGTAGGCCCGCTGATAGGTCGTTACCCGGAGGACACCTACGACGGCGACGTCAACGACCAGATCACGACGCTCGGTCATCCGTGGTCACTGTGCACGAGCGCGATGGCGCAGCTGTACTTCGAGGTGGCCACAGCCATCGGGACGGGTGACGGGCGCGTGCTCGGCGACCCGCTGGCGGCGCCGTTCTTCGAGCAGGTCGGTGTCGAAGCCGGCACGAGCCCGGCCGACGCCCTGGCGGGTCTGTGTGCGGCGGGCGACCGGATGTTGGGGGCGCTGGTGTTCCACAGCGACCATCTCGAGCTGAGCGAGCAGTTCGACGCCGTAACCGGTTTCGAGAAGAGCGTCGCCAACCTGACCTGGAGCTACGCCAGCTTCCTGTCGGCCCTTCGAGCCCGCGACGCCGCGGCCGTCACGCTTCAGTCGCCGGCGAGCTGAAGGCGCCAGACAAGGACGACCGGGGCTCATCGCCGGCGAAGGAGTCGGTTCCTAGGAGAAGAAGTGGGTGACGGGCCGCTCGAGGGGTTGTCCGTCGATGGTGATGTCGACCTTCTCGTTGTAGAAGGCGACCATCCCGGCGATCGGCAGCAGCTGTCTGGTGGGGAAGTTGTAGGACCAGGCGAGGTCCTCACTCGTCGTGTTTGCGATCTCCACATTCCAGTAGTTGCTGGTACGCCCCTTGTAGGGGCAGTCGGTCTGCGTCGTGGTGGGGCGTAGATGGTCGAAGTCGACAGCGGTGCGGTCGAAGTAGTAGCGGGTCGGCAGACCGGTCTCGAACACCATCACGGTCGAGTCGGACTGCGCTAGCAGGGTGCCGTCGAGCTCGACGCGGACGGTCCGACTCGAGCGCAGTGCGTCGACGCGGGTGTAGGGGTTGCGTGGGTGCACGAAGATTTGCTCGTCCTCCTCGAACCAGGCGTCGAGCCCGTCCCACTCGAAGCGCACCGTGCCGGCCACGCCGGGTACGGCGTCATCGCCGTAAACCCGCGCGGCTCCCGGGCGCACCTGCTTACCGAGGCGCAGGCCGTGGCGGCGTGCTGTGCCGCTTGGCAGCTTCTGGGGATGATCCTCGTCAACCAGCAGGGAGGCGTCGACATCAGCCAACGGGACGTAGTACTGCGGGTAGTTGGGCCATTCCCACACATAGACCGCCCGGATGGTGTCGAACACGCGCCGGCCTCCGAGGTAGCCGCGAACGCGACGCGGGACGGGTTCGACTCGGTCAGTGCTGTCGGACATGGCGGGATAGTCGGTCATGGGGGTGCCCTTCGCGGTGGTGGTGCAGTGCAGGCTAGACGAATACGTTGCGTGGGGGCTCCTCGGAGACGCTTGGATGACCGGCCGACTACGGTGGGGCACGCAGACGGAGGAGCATCCGAGTGGGGCACTGGACGATGTACGTCGTAGCGGCGGCCGTCGTGTTCGGAGTGAATCTCCTGCCGGCTTTCGGGCCACCCACCTGGGCGGTGCTGGTCTTCTACCGGCTCAGCTCGCATCTAGCGGTCGTGCCGCTGGTGATACTCGGGGCGGTTGCCGCTGCAGCCGGTCGCATCCTCCTGGCCATCGCTTTCCGCCACCTGCGCGGCCGTATCTCGGCGCGTCAGACCGCGAACCTGGCGGCCGCCGGGAAGGTGCTGACCCGTGACCGCAAGCGCTCGGTGGCGGGGCTGTTCCTCTTTGCGCTCTCGCCGGTGCCGTCGGCGCAGCTCTTCGAGGCTGCGGGGCTTATCGGGGTAGCACTGGTCCCGCTCACCATCGCGTTCTTCGTCGGTCGGCTCATCAGTTACAGCGCGTACGTGGCCGGCGCCAGCGCGGCTGCCGATACCAGTGCGGGGCATCTCGTGACGTCCTCATTTACGTCGCCGTGGGGTATCGCAGTTCAGGTGCTCCTTCTCGTTGGATTGGCTGGGTTGACCCGCGTCGACTGGACCAAGCTTCATGACCGCCACCTGAACAGTCATTAAGGCAGGGTGAGATGCCGCGAGCAGCCTCGGCGGCTGGACGACGAGAAGCCTCCCGGTCGAGCAGGCCGCATCGACGTGATCGGATGTTCTCTAGCGCCTCGTCGCGATGCCCGGTTGGTGGAGGTCCAGCGTCGCGGTGTGTTCGATCTGAACAGCTCGTAGCTCAACGGGGTCGAGCCCGAGGAGGGACAAGATTGTCGGCGCCAGCTGGGTAGTTTCGACGGCGGCGCCTCGGACGGCGTGCGCTATGCCGGGTCCGGCGACGACGAGCGGAACATGGCGATCTTGTGGGTCGTTCCCACCGTGCTCGGCGATCTTGCTGGTGCCGTCGGTGTAGACGACGCCGTGTTGGACAATGCCGATCAGGTC
>JBBQKY010000160.1:0-5953 GCA_038327385.1 Propionibacteriales bacterium | reverse complement strand
TGCTCGTCGCCGTACGCCGCGCGGCCGACGACGCCGACGTCAGATGCTTGCTGGTGACCGGCGCCGGACGCGCTTTCTGTGTCGGTCAGGACCTTCGCGAGCACGCTCACAACATGGCCGAGCAAGGCGTGGCGGAGGTCTGGTCGACGGTCGAGCGGCACTACTCGCCGATAGCGCTCACGATCGCGACGATGCACAAGCCCGTGATCGCGGCGATCAACGGGGTGGCGGCAGGCGCCGGTCTGTCGATCGCGCTGGCATGCGATGTGCGGATCGCTGCGGACAGCGCGACCTGTAACACCGCCTTCACCAGCATCGGTCTGGCGTGCGACACGGGCTGCTCTTGGACGCTGCCCCGTATCGTCGGTCCGACCAAGGCTATGGAGCTGCTGCTGATGCCACGCAGCATCAGCGCCGCGGAGGCGCTGGCCATAGGTCTCCTCACCTCGGTCGTCCCGGCCGCAGAGCTGGCCGCTGCGGCGGCGAAGCTGGGCGCGACGCTCGCTAAGGGGCCGACCCGCGCGTACGCCGCTGTCAAACAGTCGGTGGCGTTCGGCGCCTCGCACCGGCTCGACGAGACGCTGGCCTTCGAGGCCCAGATGATGGCGTGGACGGGCGGCTCCACCGACCACCGCAACGCCGTCGAGTCCTTCGTCGCGAAGCAGACACCCGTGTTCGAGGGGTCATGAGGGCGGTGCACCAGCTGGCGCCGGCTCGGCACCGGGGACCAGCGGCCGTCGTCCTCGCGCTCTTCGTCGCGGTGGCGGTCTGCCTCGGCGGTACGACTTTCTCCGACCAGAACGCGGAGGCGTCGACGGCCAGCGGCCGACTGGCGGCCGCCCGCACGCCGAGCCCCGACTCGCTCACGCTGCCGGGTCGGATCGGCGCCCCTGACGATGTCCGGCAGATGGTGACGATCACATCGCCTACCTGGGCCAGCACCGTCGGCACGCTGAAAGCCTGGCAACGTCCCGCCGGTGGGCGGTGGACGAAAATGCACGGCCCGCTTCCGGTTGTCCTCGGCTACCACGGCTGGGTGATCGCCGCCAGGAGAGTGCAGTCCACCGGCACCAGCCCCGCTGGCCGTTTCGGCTTGCCGGCCGCCTTCGGAGTTCTCCCGAACCCCGGAACGGCGCTGCGTTACCGGCACGTCGACTCCAGCGACTGGTGGCCCTACGAGCCGCGTGACCCCGCGACCTACAACATCTACGAGCTGCACAAGGACTCCCGCTCGTCCTGGCGGGCGGACTACGCCGAGCATCTGGCGAGCTACCCGGTCCAGTACGCGTACGCGATCATCGTGGGATTCAACCTGCCCCGAGGCGTGCACTTCTCCGCCGAGCGGAACCAGCGGGTGGCGACCCATCCCGCCGACACCGCGCTCGGCGGCGGGATCTTCCTGCATGTAAGGGGATCCGGCAGCACGGCGGGATGCGTCGCGATGGATCAGGTGCATGTCCGGTGGCTGCTGGGATGGCTGGCACCCGCGAAGCACCCACAGGTGGTGATGGGGCCGTACGACTACGTCCTCAAGCTCTAGGGGTACGGAAGGAACAGTCGGCCAGGTGGTCGTTGACCATGCCGACCGCCTGCATGAGTGCATAGGCCGTGACAGGACCGACGAACACGAACCCGTTGGCCTTCAGATCACGGGCGAGCGCCTGGGACCCGGCGGTCTGCGCTGGGATGTCGGCGGTCGTCTGCGGCGCCGGCGCCGCGCCTGGCGCATGCCGCCACATCAGCGTCGACAGGGGCTCCGGGAGCGCCAGCGCTGCTTTGGCGTTGGCCAGCGCAGCATCCACCTTCGCGCGGTTCCGGACGATACCGCTGTCGTCGAGCAGCCGCGCCCGGTCGGAAGCGCCGAACCGGGCAACGGTGGCGATGTCGAAGTCGGCGAAGGCGCGGCGGAAGTTCTCGCGCTTGCGGAGAATCGTCAACCAGGAGAGCCCCGACTGGAACGCCTCGAGGGTGAGCCGCTCGAACAGGGCATCGTCGTCACGAACCGGACGACCCCACTCCTCGTCATGATAGGTCACGTAGTCCGGCGTCGAGAGCCCCCAGGGACAACGTCGCAGGCCGTCGTCGCCGAGCACGACGCCCGGCGTCACGTGGTATCGCCGTCGCGCTCGGCTTCGAAGCCAGGGTCGGAGTCCGTGCGGGCGCTCGTGCTCGTGCTGTCTTCCTCGCGGTCGATCAGGTCGGCTTCGATGCGCGCCAGGAGCGCGTCCACCTCGTCCATGCGGTATCCCCGGACAGCGGTGTTGAACCGAAGCGACCGGACGTCCTCAGCGGTCAGCGGCCGACCGGTGGGCAGCGCCACGTCCGGCCGGTCGTCGTACACCTCAGCCATGGAGCCACCGCGGCCCGAGGCGACGATGGCGATCGCCCCGATGATGACGACCAGCACGATGACCCAGAACCACAGCACCTCTTGATGGTGCCATGTTGATGGTGCCGTGCCGCTGCGTGGACTCTCGACAATCGTCGCCAGAGGCCGGCTCGACCCGGTCCACGCCAATGGCTTAGGGTAGCCTTACCAACTTGTCCGGTGCCGCGGCCGCCAGAAACGGATGTCCATGAGCCTCATCACGACCATGCTGCTGGGCCTCATCGCCGGCGTCACGATCCTGATCGGCCTGCCCGTCGGGCGGCTGCGAAACCCTCGCCCAGGGCTGCGCATCTTTCTCAACGCGACAGCGGTCGGGGTGCTGCTGTTCCTGTTCTGGGATGTGCTGGCCGCCGCCTGGGAGCCGATCGACAGCGCGCTCGCACAGTTCCACGATGGCCGCGGCGGCCTCCCCTCGGCATTCGGTTACGGAGCCCTGTTCACTATCGGTCTGAGCATCGGCCTGCTGTCGCTCGTCGGGTACGAGACCTGGATGGGCCGACGCCTTCGTGCGCACGGGGCGATCCGGCCCAGCGGTCCCGGCGCGATGAGCGCCACCGAGGAGGGCCGGCTGGCGGCCGCCGAGCGCAGCATGTCACCGCAGCGCCGGCTGGCCTTCCTGATCGCCATGGGCATCGGCCTGCACAACTTCGCCGAGGGGCTGGCCATCGGCCAGTCGGCGGCGAGCAACGAGCTCAGCCTCGCCTTGATGCTCGTCATCGGCTTCGGCCTGCACAACGCGACCGAAGGCTTCGGCATCGTAGCGCCCCTCGCCGGCGATGTGGACGCCGAAGGTCGCCCCAGCAGACCCAGCTGGGGCTTCCTGCTGCTTCTCGGTGCGATAGCGGGTGGTCCGACGCTCGTCGGCACGATCGTCGGGCACGGCTTCACGAACGAGGCGGTCAGCGTGCTGTTCCTCACCCTCGCCGCCGGTTCCATCCTGTACGTCGTCGCGCAGCTGCTTGGCGTAGCTGCCAAGGCTCGCCGCCCGACCCTGCTGGGCTACGGACTGGTGCTCGGGCTGATGGCGGGCTTCATCACCGACGCGATCGTCACGGCAGCAGGCGCCTGACGTCGCCGGCTTGGGTGACGCCCGGCGAATCCTGGTCTACGGCGTGACCGGAGCAGGGAAGACCACGCTCGCTGCTGCGCTGGCCGAGGCGACGGGAATCCCCTGGCACTCGGTCGACGAGCTGACCTGGGAGCCGGGATGGGTTCCCGTCCCGCTCGACGAGCAACGGCGGCGCATCGAGAGGATCTGCGCTGGACCCGAATGGATCCTCGACACTGCCTACGGTGACTGGCTGGACCTGCCGTTGGCCAGGAGCCAGTGCATCGTCGCACTGGACTATCCGCGCTGGTTCTCTCTGCAGCGCCTGGTCCGGCGGACGCTGGCCCGCCTCGTCGACCAACGGACGGTGTGCAACGGCAACCGGGAGACGCTGCGGGACATCGTCGCCCGCGACTCGATCCTGGTGTGGCACTTCAGGTCGTTCAAGCGAAAGCGGGAGCGCATCCGAGGGTGGTGCAGTGACCCGGCAGCACCACGGGTCGTACGCCTCACCTCTGCCCGCGAGACCGCGGAGTGGCTCACCGGGTTCTCGGCGCCGGCAAGCAACCTCTAACGTCGCACCATGGACTCTCTCCCCAGTCTCACCCGGGTCGAGGCGGAAGAACGGGCAGCGCTCATCACGGTCGACCGCTACGACATCGACATCGACATCACCGACATGCTCGACGGCTCGGAGTTCCGAGCGGTTTCCACGATCGGCTTCACCTGCAGCACCCCTGGCGCCTCGACATTCGTCGACGCTGCCCTCGACGTTGTGTCAGCAAGGCTCAACGGAGCCGAGATCGCGGCGGAGCAGATCGACGGCGCACGCATTCAGCTGCGTGGGCTCGAGGCCGACAACGTCCTCGTCGTCCAAACGGTCCAGCACGCGACGTCAGAGGGCGAGTACGTGCACAGGTCGGTCGACCACTCCGACGGTGAGGTCTACGTGTGGATGTCGTTCGAGCCCGACGACGCCCGCCGGGCCTGGGCGTGCTTCGACCAGCCAGACCTCAAGGCGCCGCACCGGTTCACCGTCACCGCGCCGGCTCGATGGCGCGTGGTCAGCAACAGCGGGGATCCGACCATCGGCGAGCGCGGAGAGTCCCGGCGCTGGGAGTTTCCCGCGACACCTCCCCTCTCGACGTACGTCCCGGTCGTGGTCGCCGGTCCGTTCCACGAGATCCGGGCAGAGCGCGACGGCTTCGACCTCGGCCTGCTGACCCGACGCTCACTTGCCCAGTTTCTCGATCGCGACGCCGCGGAGCTGTTCGAGGTGACCGCGCAGGGGCTGACGTTCTTCGGGGAGCGCTTCGGTCTGCCGTTCCCGCAGCGCACGTACGACCAGGTGTTCCTGCCGGACATGGGCGGGGCGATGGAGAACTTCGGCTGCGTGTGCTGGTCGGACGCCTTCATCGTCCGCAGCGAGCCGTCGTACGCCGAGCGTGAGCTACGTGCTCTCGTGCTGCTGCACGAGATGGCACACATGTGGTTCGGTGACATGGTGACGATGCGGTGGTGGGACGACCTGTGGCTGAACGAGGCCTTCGCCGAGTGGGCCTGCCACTGGGCGGCGGTCTCCGCGACGCGGTTCACCGACGCCTGGTCCAGCTTCCTCGTCGGCGAGAAGCTCGACGGGTACGCCGCGGACATGGCGCCGACGACGCATCCGATCCGCCAGCCGGCCAAGGACGTGGCGGCTGCGGCCGCGAGCTTCGACGGCATCACCTACCCCAAGGGCGCGAGCGTGCTCAAGCAGCTGTTCGCCTACATCGGTGAGGACGCTTGCGTGGCCGGGCTGCGCTCGTACTTCGCGACGTACGCCTGGGGCAACACGCGCCTCGACGACCTGATGTCAGAGCTCGGAAAGGCCAGCGGCCGCGATCTGGGCGAGTGGACGACGGGCTGGCTCGACACGGCCGGAACTGACCGCTTGACCCTCGAGACTGACGACCAAGGCGCAACGGTGCTACGGGCGAGCGGTCCGGACGGTGGTGCACCGCGCCCGCACCGGTTGGACGTCGGCGCGTACGCCGCACACGGCGACTCACTGATCCGGCGCCGCGTCATCTCGCTGGAGACGTCCGGCGGGTCGACCCCGTTGCCCGACGTCGAGGACGCCGACCTGCTCCTCGTCAACGACGACGACCTGGCCTTCGCCTCGGTCCGGCCGTCGGCGGGCACCGCCGCCGGACTGCTGACAGCGGCGCCGAAGCTGCCAACGGCAGTCAGCCGAGCGGTGGCGGTGACCACAGCCTGGGACATGCTCGTCAACGGGGAGCTCTCGACTGCCGACTTCGTCGGGTGCGTGACCGCCGTGCTGCCCGGGGAACAGGTCGAGAGCATGGTCGAGCCGTATCTGCGGCTGGCCGTCGAGGCCGCCGACCAATGGTCGCCCGATGCCCGCCGGGACGAGCTCCTCGCCCAGGTAGCCGACACCTGTCTGGCGCTGGCCGACGACCCGGCGCGTCGTACGGTCGCGCTCCGCGTACTGGCTCGCTCGGCCGTCGACGACG
>JBBQKY010000159.1:0-6028 GCA_038327385.1 Propionibacteriales bacterium | reverse complement strand
ACCGAACCGTCCAGGTGGTGGCTCGACACGCAGTGCGGCTCGGAGCGACGCTGCCTCGACGCGTCTCGACCGGTGAGGTCGTCTCGATAGGTTCGACGGACCTGAACCACGTGGGCAACGCCATCGAGGTGATGGGCCGCGCCGCGGGGGCGGCCGTGTCGTTCGTCGTCGTGGCGCTGATCCTTCTCTCGAGCTCGACAACACTCGGACTCGTCGTGCTCATCGGGATGCCAGCACTGCTCTTTCTCCTGACCCCGCTGCTCAGGCCGCTGCAGAAGCGCAACATGGCTCAGCGGGAGATGATGGGGCACCTGAACTCGCTCGCCTCCGACATCGTCGGCGGGCTGCGCGTTCTGCGGGGCATCGGCGGCGAAGAGGTCTTCCACCGTCGCTACTCCGTCGAGTCGCAGAAGGTGCGCGCGGCCGGCGTCGAGGTGGCCCGGCTGCAGTCGCTGCTCGACGCGCTCCAGGTCTTCCTGCCGGGCCTGTTCGTCGTCGTGGTGGTCTGGCTCGGGGCGCGTTTCGCCGTCCAGGGCGAGATCACGCCAGGGGAGCTCGTTGCCTTCTACGGTTACTCGGCCTTCTTGATGCTCCCGCTGCGTACGGCGACCGAGGCGGCCAACAAGGTGATCCGCGGGCTCGTCGCGGGGCAGCGGATCTGCCGAGTGCTCTCCGTCGAGCCGGAGGTCGTAGACGTGCCAAGCGTGCGCACCGCATCGACGAACGCGGAGCTGGTCGACGTACAGTCCGGTCTCGTCGTGCGGCCCGGGCTGATGACCGCGGTCGTAGCCGAGCGCCCGGACGAGTCCGCAGCGTTGGCCGACCGCCTCGGCCGCTTCGCCGAGGGACCGGTCCTCCTCGGCGGGGTGTCGCTGTCGGACCTAGACCGCGGCTTCGTCCGGCGGTCGATCGTGGTGAGCGATGCCAACGCCACCCTGTTCAGCGGCAGGCTCCGGGACGAGCTGGACACCAGCGGCAGCGCCACGGACGCGCAGATCATGTCGGCAGTGTGGACGGCCTCCGCGGAGGACGTGCTCGACCTGCTGGACGGCGGGCTCGATGCCGCGGTCGAGGAGCGAGGGCGCTCGTTCTCAGGTGGGCAGCGTCAACGCCTCGTGCTGACCCGGTCCCTGACCGTCGACCCCGACGTGCTCGTGCTCGTCGAGCCGACCTCGGCCGTGGACGCGCATACCGAGTCGATCATCGCCTCGCGGCTTCGCCGGCATCGCAGCGGTCGCACCACGCTGATCACCACCGCAAGCCCGCTGCTGCTGGACACAGTCGATGAGGTGGCCCTGCTCTCGGATGGTCGAGTGGTGGCGACGGGCACCCACCGCGCGCTGCTCGCCGACCCCCGGTATCGCCGCGTCGTCGTGAGAGGAGACGACTGAGATGAGGCAGCTGCTGCCGATCGCAGACGGTCCCGCGGTACGTCGCTATGTCGTCGGGCTGACCCGCAAACATCCCCGCCGGCTCTCTGTTGCTGTTGCCCTGCACGTGCTTGCGGCGATATCCGGACTGGCGGCGCCGCGGCTCATCGGCAACCTGGTCCAGGACGTCGCCACTGGAACAACTGTCTCGGTCGTCGACAAGACGGTGGCGACGATCGCGCTGTTCCTGCTCCTCCAAACGGTCCTCACCCGTTATGCGCGATACCTGTCGTTCGCGCTCGGGGAGACGGTGCTGGCCGACCTGCGAGAGGACTTCGTGGAGCAGGCGCTCGCCCTGCCGGTCAGCACCGTCGAGCGAGCCGGCACCGGGGAGCTGCTGACCCGCACCTCCCGCGACATCGAGGCGCTGGGCTGGTCCGTGCGCTTCGCCGTGCCGGAGACGGTCATCGCAGTCGTCACGACGGTCTTCTCGGTCGGGGCATGCGTCCTGGTCGGCACGTGGGTGCTGGTCCCGTTGGTCATCGCCGTTCCCCTGCTGTGGGCTGCGACTCGCTGGTACCTGCGCCGGGCCAAGGCCGGCTACCTCCGAGAGTCCGCCTCGTACGCCGCCATCAACGCCAGCATGGCAGAGACTGCCGAAGGTGCCCGGACGGTGGAGGCGCTGGGGCTGGAGCGGCGCCGACTGGAGCGGATCGACGCCGACATCTCGGAGTCATATGCCGCCGAGCGCTACACGCTCCTGCTTCGGACGATCTTCTTTCCGGCCGCCGAGATCGGCTACCTGCTGCCCACCGTCGCGACGTTGCTCTTCGGGGGGTGGCTGTACTCCAAAGGGCAGGCGTCCCTGGGTGACGTCACCGCCGCGACGCTCTACGTCCAGGCGCTGATCGACCCGGTCGACCGGCTGCTGTCGTGGCTCGACGAGGTCCAGGTCGGCGGCGCGTCACTGGCCCGGCTGCTCGGCGTCGCGGCCGTGCCGGACGACCGGGCGGCGACGGGTCGTACCCCGGTGGACGAGCACATCGAGGCATCGGACGTCCGGTTCGCCTACGTGGACAGGGATGTGCTGAACGGGATCGACCTCGAGGTCGCGCCGGGTGAGCGGATCGCCATGGTGGGGCCGTCCGGCGCCGGCAAGTCGACTCTCGGTCGGCTACTCGCCGGAATCCATCCGCCGCGGCGGGGCAGCGTGACGGTGGGCACCGTCGAGATGACGGAGCTGCCGCTCGCCGACCTCCGCGGCCATGTCGCGCTGGTTACCCAGGAGCACCATGTCTTCGTCGGGACGCTCCGGGAGAACCTCGCACTGGTGCTGGACGACGTGGGCTCCGACGAGCGGCTTCGCGTGGCACTGGCGGCGGTCGACGCGTTGGAGTGGGTCGACGCACTGCCGGACGGCCTCGACACCGTCGTGGGGTCTGCAGGCCATCAGCTGAGCCCAGCTCATGCCCAGCAGCTCGCGCTGGCGCGACTGGTCCTCGCAGATCCGCACACGCTGGTTCTCGACGAGGCGACATCGCTGATGGATCCTCGGCGGGCCCGCCACCTCGAGCGCTCGCTTGCGGCGGTACTCAAGGGCCGCACGGTCGTCGCGATCGCCCATCGGCTCTTCACCGCGCACGACGCCGACCGGGTTGCCGTCGTGGAAGATGGCCGGATCGCCGAGATCGGGCCGCACGACGAGCTGATCGCCTCGGACGGCTCCTACGCCGCTCTGTGGCGCTCCTGGCACGGGGACAGCAGCGACCCGTCCGACAGCGCGTACCCGACTGATGACCTGACACCCTCGACGATGGGAGCTCGGCCATGACGGACGCGCAGGAGCGCATTCGACCCGACTGGAGCGGCGACGAGCGCACTCAGCTCACGCAAGTGCTGGACTACCAACGCGCCACGGTCTTTCTCAAGTGCGCCGGACTTACCGACGAGGCAGCCCGGCTTCGGCACACCCCGTCGCCCCTGACGTCCGTCGCCGGCGTCGTATCCCATCTTGTCTGCGTCGAGAAGTGGTGGCTCGTGCACGTGGTCGGACAGCAAGAGGTGGACTTCCCGTGGACGGAGGAAAACCCCGATGCCGACTGGGAGCAGGGCGACACGGTTCCCCTCGCCCACCTGCTACGCCAGTACGCTGCAGCCTGTGCTTCAGGACGGGAGATCATCGCCGGGCTTGATCTCGACGCCGTCCCCCGGCCTGACTCGCAAACTCCCATCTCCGTGCGGGCAGCGATGCTGCACATGATCGAGGAGACGTCGCGCCACCTCGGCCACCTCGACATCCTACGTGAGCTGACCGACGGAGTGGCCGGTGAATGACGCGTCCGACTGAGGAGTCTTCTCGTCGCGCCGTTTCCGCCCTATGCTCGCAAGCGTTGATGGTTACCAGCACTCGACGCCTTGGGGTTGCCCTCATGTCCAAACCGTTGTCTGTGCAGCGCTCGCGATCGCCACGTCGGATGCGGCTGACCGCAGGACTGGCCGTCGGGCTAGCAGCGGTGGCCTCGTTGGCTGCCGCGCCCGCTCAGGCGCGAACGCCCGCCGCACTCACGGACCCCTGGGGCCCGCTGTACCTGTTGGACCTGCATCCGGTCAGCTACGGCAACACCGTCGCAACGACCGATCGTGGGATGAACGTCGTCACGTGGCGCGAGCGCCGATCAGACGGCACCTATCAGGCGACCGCCTCGGTCCAGGTGCCGGGACGCACCTGGAGTGCCCCGCTGCTGGTCAACGGCACCCGCGAGAACGCTGTCGCCGTGCAACCGGTGGCATGGGGAGACGGCAACGTCTCGGTGCTGTGGGAGACCAGGACCGCCGTCGACGAGTGGACGTTCAAGATGCGCACCGTCGACGCCGCTGGGAGCTGGGGGCCCACCGTCAGGCTGCGCGCTGCGCCGTACTCCTTCCCTGGCTATCAGGTCGACATCAACGACGCCGGCGCGATCGCGCTCAGTTGGGAGAACGGCGACCATCAGGACCGGGTGGCCGTCCGGCGCGCCGACGGGACGTGGCAGACGTTCATTCCGGTGCCGGTGGTCAGCCCCGGCACCAACTTCCGCTACATCGCCAACCCCCTCGACGTCTTCATCACGAGGGTTGGGCAGGTGAGCGTTGCAACCTGGGGACGCCGGGTGGGTACGGCGGGCCACTACCTGTGGTTGGAGGACCTCGCATCCGACGGAACGTGGAAGAGCACGCGGCTGGGCCCGACCAACGGTGCCACCTTGGGTTACGACTGGGTTCCAGAGTCGCAGTTCGCCGGTAACTCCGACGGTGACTTCGCCGCCGTCTGGTCCCAGCAGGACCCCCAGACGCATCGGTGGACGACGTTCTTCGCCTACCGGCCGTCCGGCGCCGACATCCGGCAGCCGCAGGTCCTCGGCCACTACCGGTGTGACTACTTCTATATCTCATGCGGGGACACCGCCCTCGCCGACAGCGGGCACGCCATCGTGACCTGGCCGCGAACAGCCCAGGACATCGACATCCAGGTAGCCCGGACCAGCCTCAGCGGGCGGATCGGTGCCACGCAGAGCGTCTTCACCGTCGAGTGGTCGAACGCCTACAGCGGTGTCCAGGTGGCCGAGAACGCGGCGGGGGACGCGACAGTCAACCTGGTCGGCGGGAACCGACAGAGCTTCGATCAGGTGTTCGTCCGCTGCCCGGTCGGCCAGCCGTGCTCCTCCCCCGTGACCAAACAGAACAGTCCAAGCTGGCTTGACCCGCTGAACACCGCCGTCAGCCCAAGCGGCGCCACCACGATGACCTGGGTGTCGGGCTGCTCCGGAGGCGAGGCGTGCCGACCCAACCATGTGTGGGCGCGACGGCTCGTCGGTGCCCGCTGACTCTGACTGAACGGCTTCGGCTCAGCCAGCTGCCATACCCGTTGCCAGCGGGGTTTACCAGGCGTAGTCCTCGGGCGCCGTGTCGTGTCCGGGAAAGATGGTGTCGAGCTCGTCGATCACCGAGTCGTCGAGCCGTAGTTGTTGTGCTGCCACGGCGGACTCGAGCTGGGCCTTCGTCCGAGGTCCGACGATCGGTGCCGTCACGGCGGGTCGCGTCAGCAGCCAGGCGAGGCCGACCTCGGCCGGCTCGTGGCCGATCTTGTCGCAGAGATCCTCGTAGCGCTCGATCTGGTCCTTGTGCTCGGCCAATGACTCGGCGGCGCGCCCCGACGTACGCCGATGCCCCTCGCGCTCCTTGCGAAGCACGCCACCCAGCAAGCCGCCGTGGAGGGGCGACCACGGGATGAGGCCCAAGCCATAGTGCTCTGCGGCCGGGATCACCTCGCGCTCGATGTCACGCACCAGCAGGTTGTAGATCGACTGCTCGCTGACCAGCCCGGTGAAGTGCCGCGATGCCGACGCTGCCTGTGCCTGGGCGATGTGCCAGCCAGCGAAGTTGGAGCTGCCGACGTAGAGGATCTTGCCCTGGGCGACCAGCACCTCCATCGCCTGCCAGATCTCCTCCCACGGGGTGCCGCGGTCGACATGGTGCATCTGGTACAGGTCGATGTAGTCGGTCTGCAGTCGGCGCAAGCTAGCGTCGCAGGCGCGCCGGATGTTGAGGGCTGAGAGTTTCCCGTCGTTCGGCCACTCGCCCATGTCGCCGTACAGCTTGGTCGCCAGCACCGTACGCTC
>JBBQKY010000158.1:0-6062 GCA_038327385.1 Propionibacteriales bacterium | reverse complement strand
GTGGACATCCCTGTCTTCGCGCGGGTGACGGTCTACCCCAACTCCCAGCTCGACGCGGCCCTCGTGCTCGTCCGGTTCTTGGTGGCGGTTCCGGTCGGGGCCGTGCTCGGCGGCTACCTCACCCGGCGCCTCCCGGTGGCGCTGCTGGCCGCGGTGGGGATGCTGCTCGCCGGCTTTGCGTTCGTCCTGATGGCCCGGTGGGGGGCGACCTCGCTCGACAACGGCGCGGCCAGCGTTCCGCTCGCTCTCGGCGGACTGGGTTTCGGGGTGACCATCGCGCCGACCAACGCCGCGATCCTCGCTTCTACCAAGAGCTCCGTCCACGGGCTCGCGTCAGCGCTCCTAGTGGTGGCACGCATGGTCGGCATGCTGGTCGGCATCTCGACATTGACGACCATCGGTCTGCGGCGCTTCTATGCCGTCTCCGCGCAACAGCCGACGCTGCGGCAGACGTGTCACTCGGACACTCTCTGTACCGCCTACGTCGACCTGCTTCGAACCGCTGGCATCGCCCAGCTGCACGCCGTCTTCTGGGCGGCGGCCGGCTGTGCGGCGGTGGCCGCGGCACTCGGTGGATTCCTTCTTCGCGGAGCGAGGAGGAGTAGCGGGCCGGGAATCGGCGGGTTCGGACTCTGAGCACAGCTAGGCGTCGATCAGCTCGTCCGGCACCTGGTTCGCCACGATGAAGTCCTTGCGAGGAGCGACGTCGCTGCCCATCAGCAGCTCGAAGACGGCCTCGGCAGCGGCCGCGTCGTCGATCGTGATGCGCCGCAGGGTCCGGCGCCGAGGGTCCATAGTCGTCTCCGCCAGCTGGTCCGCATCCATCTCACCGAGCCCCTTGTAGCGCTGGATCGGGTCCTTCCACCTCAGTCCCTTCTTGGTCAGCTCGGCCAGCCGGCGCTGAAGCTCGTCGTCGCTGTAGGTGTAGAGGTACCTCGTACTGCCCTTCTTCGGGTTCGAGAGCTCGATGCGGTGGAGCGGCGGAACCGCCGTGTAGATCCGCCCCGTGGCGAGCAGCTCCCGCATGTGGTTGTGGAACAACGTCGCGAGCAGGCACCGGATGTGGGCGCCGTCGGTGTCGGCGTCGGCCATGAAGATGATCTTGCCGTAGCGGGCCTGTTCGAGGTCGAAGGTGCGGCCGCTGCCAGCACCCACCACCTGGATGATCGAGGCGCACTCGGCGTTCTGCAGCATCTCGCCGGAGGACTTCTTCTGGGTGTTCAGGATCTTGCCGCGGATTGGCAGGAGGGCCTGGTACTCCGAGTTGCGGGCGAGCTTCGCCGTGCCGAGGGCAGAGTCGCCCTCCACGATGAAGAGCTCGCTGCGGTCGACGTCGTTGCTGCGGCAGTCGGCCAGCTTGGTGGGCAGGGCGCTTGACTCCAGGGCGTTCTTGCGCCGCTGGGTGTCCCGCTGCTGCCGCGCGGCGACCCGGGTGCGCGCGGCAGAGACCGCCTTCTCCAGAACCGCGCGCGCCTGCTGGCGCTCACCTCGTTTCGAGGAGGTGAGGAAGGACTTGAGCCGCTCCGCCGCCACACTGGCAACGATCCGGGTCGCCGCAGGCGTCCCCAGGACCTCCTTGGTCTGGCCCTCGAACTGAGGCTCGGCCAGGCGCACGGTGACAACTGCCGTGAGACCCTCGAGGACGTCGTCCTTGAGCAGGTCGGTCTCACCCGCTCTCAGCAGCCCGCGCGTCGAGCGAGTCACCTCGTTGAACGACTTGACGAGGGCGCGCTCGAAGCCGACGACGTGGGTGCCGCCCTTGGGCGTTGCGATGACGTTGACGAACGAGCGGACCTCGGTGTCGTAGCCGGTTCCCCACCGCAGGGCGACATCGACCTCGAGCTCCCGCTCCACGTCCTGCGGCGTCATGTGCCCAGCGTCATCGAGCATGGGAACGGTCTCGGTGAACGAACCCGCTCCCTGCAGCCGCAGCACGTCAGTCACCGGCGGGTCGGCGCTCAGGAACGTACAGAACTCCGCGATCCCGCCGTCGTGGCGGAATGTCTCCTCCGCGGGATCGTTGCCTCGCTCGTCGCGGATGGTGATCTGCAGGCCGGGCACGATGAACGACGTCTGGCGGGCGCGGGTGACGAGCTCGTCGAGCGCGAACCGCGCGTCGTGCGTGAAGACCTGCCGATCCGGCCAGAACCTCACGCGGGTGCCGGTGACCCCCTTGCGCACCCGGCCCAGCGTGGCCAGCGCCGACCCGGGGGTGAACGCGGCACCGGCGCCGAGGCCGGCGAAGGAGCCAGGCACCCCGCGCCGGAAGGACATGCCACGGGTGAGCGGTGCGCGGTCGACCTCGACGTCGAGACGGGCGGACAGGGCGTTGACCACTGAGGCACCCACACCATGCAGGCCACCGGTCGCGACGTACGACCCGCCGCCGAACTTGCCACCGGCATGCAGCTTCGTGAAGATCACCTCGACCCCCGGCAGGCCGGTCTTCGGCTCGATGTCGACAGGGATGCCGCGACCGTCGTCGTGGACCTCGGCGGAGCCATCGCGGTGCAACGTGACATGGATGTGGTGACAGTGACCCGCGAGCGCCTCGTCGACGCCGTTGTCGATGATTTCCCACAAGCAGTGCATCAGGCCCCGGGTGTCCGTGGAGCCGACGTACATCCCCGGACGTTTGCGGACGGCGTCCAGGCCCTCCAGCACCAGCAGATGACGCGCGTTGTACGTCGCGTCGACCGTGGTCAGCCGAGCAGTCACGAGACTCCTGGGATCGATGCGGCGAGGAGGGACGCAAGGCGTCCTGGACGGTGACGACGATACCCGTCACCGCCGACCCAGCCGGGCTTGCCACGCGGCTCCCACGACGGGCTCAGCCGCAATTCAGCGCGTCGCGGCACCCGGGAACCGATTGGAACAAAATGCGACGTATGGTTGAGGAACGTCTCATCATCAGGGGGCCCGGCGGGCGTGGGAATGTCCAGTGACGTGGCAGCGTTCCTCACGACACCTCGTCCAACGGAAGGGAAAGAGGCACACGTGACCACAGCAGTCGCACCAAGCCCGAAGTTCACCGCCTTCGACCGCTGTGACCGATGCGGCGCGCAGGCCCACGTCCGAGTCGAGCTGGCGACCGGTGGCGAGCTGCTGTTCTGTGCCCACCACGCCCGCGAGCACGCCGACAAGCTGCACCAGGTCGCCTCCACCATCCACGACGAGACCGGCGCGCTGCGTCCCACGGGGCCGGCCTCGACCGGTCCTCAGCCGGCGGCACCCCAGGGGCGCTGATACCGGCGCCCGGGTCCGCGGCGACCCACCTACCGTCTCGATGGCGGTCACCGTCCGGTGGCCGCCATTGTCTTCCCCCAGGACAGCCGCGGTGAGCGGGTCCGGAGTAGCCGTCGTCGGGCTTGTCATCTTGCTGGGACTGGTCGGCATCGTGCTGCCGGGTGTGCCCGGGGTGGTGCTGGTGGTCGGCGCCATCGCGGTATGGGCCTACCAGGTCGGCTCGTGGCTCAGCTGGGTCACCTTCGCGATCGCGGCGGGTGTCATCGTCGTCTCACAGATCGGCAAGTACGTCGTGCCGGGCAGGCGGCTCGCCGCCGACAAGGTGCCTCGTGCGACGCTCCTCGCCGGCGCGGTCACCGGCATCATCGGTTTCTTCGTCCTGCCGGTCGTCGGCCTGCCCGTGGGCTTCGTGCTCGGCGTCTACGTCTCGGAGCGTCTTCGGCTGGGCCCGCATGCACTGGCCTGGCCCTCCACCAGGTCGGCCCTGCGGGCGGTGGGCCTCGCCCTGGTCATCGAGCTCGTCGGCGCACTCGTTGCCGCAGGCGGCTGGCTTGCCGTCGCCGTACTCGGCGCATGACTCGCCACCGGCGTGGTTTCGCCATAGGTTGATGCGTGAGGGGACCGATGATCGGAGCGACGACATGAGCGGAACGGGTTGGTTGAAGAGGCGGCTGCGCGCAGACGCGGCCAACGACTCGGTGGCCGATGAGGGCGCTGGCCTGACGCCGGCGATCGACAACACCGAGGACGTGGACCAGGCGATGGTCGAGGACCTGGTCGACCAGGACCCTGACCAGGTCCCCAACCGCGTCGATGCCCCGCCGCCGCCGACGACCGAAGAGGCCGGCGTCGAGGGCAACAAGTAGCCGGGGTCGGTCGATGAGAGTGCCCGAGAGCGTGGAACGGCTGGCCAGAGGCATCGAGAACGCCAAGATTCTCGACGGTCCCAGCGAACTGGTGGCGAAGGGACTGGGCCGTCTGCTTGCACCGAAGGCGTTGCGGGACCTGCTGAGCGGGACGTCGGTCGGTCACCCCGTCCACCCGCTGCTGGTCGCCATCCCGATCGGGTCGTGGACTGCCGCTACCTATCTCGACCTCACCGGCGGGAACCGGCACGCGGCCAAGCGGCTCGTCGGCTTCGGAAACATAGCCGCCCTGCCCACGGCGCTGGCCGGCGCCAACGACTGGCTGACGACCTCAGGAGCGGAGCGACGTGTCGGCGCCATCCACGCAGTGGCGAACTCCACAGCGCTGGTCCTCTACTGGAAGAGCTGGCGAGCCCGCGGCCGCGAAGAGTGGGCCGGCGGAGTGGCCCTCTCCCTCGCCGCCGCTGCCGCGCTCAGCGCCGGCGGCTGGCTCGGCGCCCATCTGGTCTATGCGTTGGGCGTCGGGGTGGACACGACGAGCTTCCAGCACTTCCCGCTCGACTGGACCGACGTGGCCGCCGACTCCGACGTCCTCGACGGCACCGCGATCATGGGCGACGCAGCCGGTGTTCCCGTCCTGCTGTCACGAAGCGGCGGCCGGGTCGTCGCCCTAGCTGACCGGTGCACCCACCGCGGCGGACCGCTGCACGAAGGCGAGATCGCGAACGGGTGTGTCACGTGTCCGTGGCATCAGAGCGTGTTCCAGCTCGACGACGGCATGGTGGTCTCCGGGCCGGCGAGCCGGCCACAAGCGGTTGCCGAGGTCCGCACGGTCGGGGGTCGGGTCCAGGTACGACGCTCCGCGGAGGCGCGGACCCTCCGGACGCACCCGGTCGGGGTCTAGCTGGCTCCGGCGTCCGCGACGCCCAGCACCTCCACGACCGTGCCGGCCCGGCGGCGTGTAGCGTGCAAGGACGACACCCAAGTGTGGATCGGAGCATCATGAGCGACAGCGACAAGATCGACAACAAGGCCGAAGAGCTCAAGGGAAAGGCGAAGGAGACCGTCGGCAAGGCCAAGGGTGACGAGCAGATGGAGGCCGAAGGCAAGGGCGACCAGGCCAAGGGCAACCTCAAGCAGGCCGGCGAGAAGGTAAAGGACGCCTTCAAGAGCTGAGCGACTCGGGTAGCACGCCTCTTCGAGGACCCACGAGCTTGTGCGTCCCGTCGCACCATGGCTGGCGAGACGACTTGCCGCATCGACACACGGCTACGACGGGCCGCGTCGTCTGGTGGGCGACCCCCTCATCGTCAGTGACTTCGACTGCGCCACGGACGAGCATCGGTCCACCGGGACAGCAGATGACCTGGATGCCGCGCCTGTCCTGCTTCATCTACCGACCTCCTCAGTACGGCGCCACGGTGTGACGCAGGAGCACATCGTCTCAGGACACCCGGATCTCGCCAGCACTCGTGGGGGGTGCGCTGCTGTCAGGAGCCGGCCGTCGCCGTACCGCACCCCTCCCCACCACGGAGAGAGCAGCGCCAGCCAGGAGGAGAACCCGCGCTCCACCACCCAGCCGGGCGCCCACAGGGCGCTGTCCCACCCGAACACCCGGCGGCCCGAGCCGCGCCGCCGGCCTACCTCCGCGACAGCTGCACTCGTTGCCAGCAGGGCTGCAGCGACCCCACGACGCCGGCTGAGCGCTGCTAGCAGGGTGGGCAGCACCGCGAGCTCCACAGCCATCCGCAGCGGTTGCGCCCGGCTGTCGTAGGCCTGGCGAAGTCGCTGCCCGGCGAAGTGCCGCGAGGACGGGGGACGCCGCTGGACGAAGATCTCGGGGCACTCGCAGACGTCGAAGCCGTTGGCCCGCAGCGTGCGCAGCAGCTCGAGGTTCTCGAAGAGGACTGCTCCGCAGTAGCCCCCGGTAGCGACCAGGCAGTCCCGCCG
>JBBQKY010000157.1:0-6066 GCA_038327385.1 Propionibacteriales bacterium | reverse complement strand
CCGGCGTCCACTACGTCGCGGACGGTTGCGTAGTAGAACCGCCCATCGACAAGCGGCCACGCCACCGCGGCTGCGCCGGGAGTGATTCTGCTCCGAATTATCGCGCGGTCACGCTCCCAACGCTCGACGCGGTCGACGTTGCGGCGCTGCAGCCATTGCGCCGCACGAGAGTCCCGGGCGCCGCTCCTTCGCAAGAAGTCGGCCAGAAAAGGTGTTCCATCGCTGCTCATGGCTCGAGACGTGGCAGGAAGCCCTTCCAGAATCGCATTGAGCTTCTCTTGCTTAGATCCCAGGAATCCTACTTGGACGGCGAAAGTCCGTGCATCGCGTCGGTTGCTGATGACCACCTTGAACTCGCCCGTGGCGTGGCGTGTCAGTCTTGCCGAGACACCGAACTCCAACAACAGCTGGAGGACGTCTTGTGCCAGGCCTTCGCTGCGCGTCGAGTAGCTGACCTGTACAGCTTCGCGCGGAAGTGACGAGCATGAGCCGTCGCCGGTGAACAGGCTTGCAAGGAAGGTGGCTTTGACTTCAAGCGTCGAGCGCCAGATGCGCTCTGGTATGCGCTTGCGATCGCTCTTGATACCCACCAGAACGGCTAGGTCGCCAGACTGGAAATCGGTGAGGTTTTGCACGTCCAGTTCGTGGAGAACGGAGCCAGATCGTATGGTCCGCGAGTACACGTACCTAGGGCCCCCCACCACTGAGTCGTAAGCTTTGAGAACAGCCGTGAAGTACTGCTCATCGACGTTGTTGAACCCGGCTCGTGACTTGCTTGCGAAGCCCTCGCTGACCCAGGCACCCAGAAGCGAGGCAAGATCGAGCTCGTACTGTGTGGCGGCACCCCATTCCTCCGGCTCGGGTCGGAGTACGACAATGCGTTCGCCCGCAGCTATCTCAGCCAGCATCTTCCACAGCATCGTTGGGACGCCTGCGACGGCCGTCAAAGTCAAGACGGGATGATTGTGAGATCCCGTGAGTTCGTGACCCTCGCGGGTACGCATCTTCAGAGTGTGCTGAGGTCCGGAGTGGAAGACCTTGCTGGCATGGACGGGCTCCCCACTTTTGCCGATAACTTTCAGGTCGATGTCACGCTCGGAGCTCGGCCGCATACCGGCGGCGATTGAGTCGATTCGGGGGGTTCCATTGTCGTACGTCCGCACGCGGGTGTCACCGGTGACGCAGTAGCGCATCGCCGCTGCGCGATCGTTCCCGGGCGAGCCGAAGTTGCCCTGCCCGGACACCAGCGGCGCCCGCATCACCCAGGGCTGGCTCAGCCGCACCAGGGTGTCGTAGATCGCCGTGTCGCCGTGCGGGTGGTACTGGCCCATGACGTCACCGACGACGCGGGAGCACTTCGAGAACCCTCGGTCGGGGCGGTAGCCCCCGTCGTACATCGCATAGAGCACTCGGCGGTGGACCGGCTTGAGCCCGTCGCGCACGTCGGGCAAGGCCCGGCCGACGATGACCGCCATGGCGTAGTCGATGTAGGCACGCTGCATCTCCGTCTGCAGCTCCACGGGCTCGATGCGGCCGCCGGCGTCGGGGGGAAGGGTCGTGTCGTCGGTCACCGTAGGGCCTTCCTGTGCACCGCAGCGCCTTTCGAGTGATCAGAGATGGCTATGGACTGCATCTGTGGCCTAGTGAGCCGATCAGATGTCGAGGAAGCGGACGTCCTTGGCATTGCGCTGGATGAACGCCCGACGCTGCTCGACGTCCTCACCCATCAGGATCGAGAAGATCTCGTCGGCCTGAGCGGCGTCGTCGAGAGTCACCTGCATGAGCAGCCGGTTGTCAGGGTCCATCGTGGTGTCCCACAGCTCGTCGGCGTTCATCTCACCGAGTCCCTTGTACCGCTGGATGGGGGCGTCCTTGGGCAGCTTCTTCCCGTTGGCGATGCCGGCCTCCATCAGCGCATCGCGCTCGCGGTCGGAGTAGACGTACTCGTGGTCGTGCGGGTTGTTCCACTTGAGCCGGTACAGCGGTGGGCGGGCAAGGTAGACGTACCCGCCCTCGATCAGCGGCTTCATGAAGCGGAACAGCAGCGTCAGCAGCAGCGTCTGGATGTGGTGACCGTCCACATCGGCGTCGGCCATCATCACGATTTTGTGGTAGCGCAGCTTCTCGATCGAGAAGTCCTCGTGGATGCCGGTGCCGAGCGCGGAGATGATCGCCTGCACCTCAGTGTTGGCCAGCACACGGTCGATGCGGGCCTTCTCGACGTTGAGGATCTTGCCGCGGATAGGCAGGATCGCCTGCACCCGCGGGTCCCGGCCGCCCTTGGCCGACCCACCAGCAGAGTCGCCCTCGACGATGAAGATCTCGCACTCGTCGGGGTGCGTCGACTGGCAGTCCGACAGCTTGCCCGGCAGGCCCCCTCCCCCAAGCAGGCCCTTACGGCTGCGGGCCAGCTCACGTGCCCGGCGGGCGGCGATCCGGGCGGACGACGCCGCTATCGACTTCCGCACGATGTCGCGGCCCTCCGCGGGGTTCTTCTCGAACCACTGCCCCAGGTGGTCGTTGACGACCCTCTGCACGAACGACTTCGCCTCGGTGTTGCCGAGCTTGGTCTTCGTCTGGCCCTCGAACTGGGGCACCACGAGCTTCACCGACACGATGGCCGTGAGACCTTCGCGCACATCGTCGCCGGAGAAGCGGTCCTCCTTCTTGCGGATCAGGCCCCACTCCTCCGCCCAGTTGTTGACCGTCGTGGTCAGGGACGAACGGAAGCCCTCCTCGTGAGTGCCGCCCTCGTGGGTGTTGATCGTGTTCGCGAACGTGTGGACCGACTCGGTGTAGCTCGTGTTCCACTGCATCGCGACCTCGAGGCTCATACCCACCTCGTCGTTGACCGCCTCGAAGTCGATGACGGTGCGGTGCACGGGGTCCTTCGTCGAGTTGAGGTGTTTGACGAAGTCGACGAGCCCGTCCTGGTAGCAGAAGCGGCGCTCCATCCCGCCTCCGCTGCTGGCGACGAGCGTGTCGTCTGCCACCTCTTCGGCAGGCTGCACCACAGTGGCGTCGGCCACCGCATCGGCGAGCTGCTCGGCCGCGGCGCGTTCGTCACGGACGACGATCTCGAGACCCTTGTTGAGGAAGGCCATCTCGCGGAACCGCGAGGAGATGGTCTCGAAGGAGAACTCGACGGTCTCGAAGATGTCTGCCGCCGGCCAGAACGTGATCGTGGTGCCGGTGTCCTCGGTCTCCTCGTGGCGCTCGAGCTCCGCGTCGGGGACGCCGTACCGGAACGACTGCGTCCAGCGGTAGCCGGCGTTCCTGACCTCGACGTCGAGCCGGCTGCTCAACGCGTTGACAACCGAGCTGCCCACACCGTGCAGGCCGCCCGACACCTTGTACCCGCCGCCGCCGAACTTGCCGCCGGCGTGCAGCTCCGTGAGCACCAGAGTCACCGCGGACACCTTCTCCACCGGGTGGACGCCGGTCGGGATGCCCCTGCCGTTGTCCTCGACGCGCAGCCCCCCGTCGCCGAGCAGTATCACGTCGATCCGGTCGCAGTAGCCCGCGAGCGCCTCGTCGATCGAGTTGTCCACGATCTCCCACACCAGCTGGTGCAGGCCACGGGCGCCGGTGGAGCCGATGTACATGCCCGGCCGCTTGCGGACGGCATCGAGGCCCTCGAGTAGCTGGATGTCGGATGCGTCGTACGACGGCCGGGCGGCGTCCTCGGCAAAGGGCGCTGCGGAGGCGACCAGCGCCTGCTCGGCGACCAGCGCGTCGGGAGCGGCGTCGCCTGCGTCCTCCCATCGGGATTCTTCGGAAACGCTCAAGCAGCCGACCTCCAGGTCCGGTGGCGCCGACGAGGTGCCCACGCATCACGAGAGCCGCTCCCGCGAAGGTGCAACTCCGCACGCGCGACTCTCTCCATGTCGAGTATAGGCGATTCTGGCCCCGGAGACGGCAAGACGTGCACACAAACCGGGGGGCACGACGTCAGGAGAGCCCGCCAACGGCCTTCCACCCGTGCCCAGACCCGCTGCGGTGCCTCCGTCGATATCCCCCTACCGGCGGCCGGCCCGAAAACCGGCGCTGCCGGGCTGGGCAGCCAGTTCGTCCCGCAACCTGTCCGGCTCGCAGCGGGCCTAGCCGTAGGTGTCGCGAGGCCCCCTGCCGTCGCGTACGGACCGGCGTCCCCGGCGCCAGGTGGGTCCGCTCGGCCCCCTCACCTGGATCCGCACCACGGTCCCGTCGCCGAGCTCGGAGTTCATCCGCGCGACCACCGTGGCGGCCAGCAGCCTCAGCTCCGTCGCCCACGCTGTCGAGTCGGCGCTGACGGTCACGACACCGTCGGCATAGCTGTCCGGCGTGCAGTGCCGCGCCACGTCGGGGCCGACGATCTGCGCCCATCGGCCGAGGACCGTGTGGACGGAGACGTCGGTCGACCATCCACTGTCGTCCACCAGCCGTCGCATCGTCGAGGCGAGCGGAGCGGGGTCACGCTCGTCGGGGTGGGCGCCGGAGAACTCAGCGGCGTTGCCCGACCTGCGTCGACGAAGGGCGCTGGGTGGGCGGCGTCGACCGGCAACCCCCCGCAGCTGCGCTGCCACCCGGCGGGCGAGGTCCAGTCCGGTCGGGTCGTGCGGCGGCTCGCTTGGCGGACTCTGGTCGACATCGGCGGGCTCCGTCCCGCTGGCCCCGGGCTCCCGCTCGTCGTCACGCATGGCGAGTCACAGCTCCACCTAACACGTCGTACCGGCGGCGTACCAGACCGGCGGGAAGATCCGCGGGCACGGCCGTCGTCACCAGCACCTGCTCCGCGCCCGTCACGATCTTCGCCAGCCGATCACGCCGAAGGTGGTCGAGCTCGGCGAAGACGTCGTCAAGGATCAGCACCGGGTCGTCGCCGTCGGCGCGCAGCAGCTCCATGGCGGCCAGCCGCAACGCCAGCGCCAGTGACCACGACTCGCCGTGACTCGCATACCCCCGCGCCGGGAGATCGCCCAGCCCCAGCACCAGTTCGTCGCGGTGCGGACCTACCAGCGTCGTCGCCCGGTCCAGTTCGTCGTCTCGGCGCCGGACCAGCTCCGCGAGCATCAACAGCATCAGGTCCTGGCGGTCGCGCACATCCGCGGGCAGCGTCCAGGACGCGCGGTACGCGACCGAGGCGACGTTTCCGCCTGCCGGTTTGGTGAGCCCCTCCGCGACCGACCCGTAGTGCCGCGCCAGATGAGGGCGCAGGTCCTCGACGAGGGACAAGCGTGCGGCGAGCAGCTCGGCCCCGCTTCTGGCGAGGTGAGAGTCCCATACCTCCAACGTCGCCAGCGCGCTCTCACTCCGGCGGAAGGTGCTCCTGCCACCAGCGCTCTTGAGCAGGCTGTTGCGCTGCTTCAGCACCCGGTCGTAGTCACTTCGCACGCCCGCGAACCGCGGCTGGCGCGAGACCAGCAGGTCGTCGAGAAATCGGCGTCGCGCTGCTGGGTCGCCTTTGACCAGCGCCAGGTCGTCCGGCGAGAACAGCACGGTGCGCAGCACTCCGAGGACCTCGCGCGCCTTCGGCACCGCTGCCCGGTTCAGGCGGGCCCGGTTGGACCGGCCTGGGTTGACCTCGAGCTCGACGAGGGCCTGCCGGTCGCCCCGACAGATCGTGGCACGGATGATGGCCTGCGACGCCCCTGCGCGTACCAGCGGCTGATCGCTGGAGACGCGGTGCGACGCCTGCCGGGCCACATAGTCGACAGCCTCGACGAGGTTCGTCTTGCCCTGGCCGTTCGGACCGACGAAGGCGGACACCCCTGCGCTCAGGTCGAGCTCGACCTGCTCGTAGGACCGGAAGTCACTCAGGGACAACCGGCTGACATACACCGCCGGCTTACTGCTGCTCGATGTCGGCCGACGGGGTGGCGTGCTTCGCCCCACCTGCTCGCAAGGCGTGCCCACCGAACTGGTTACGCATTGCGGCTACGGCCTTCATGGCCGGGGACCCGTCCTGGCGGGACTGGAAGCGGGTGTAGAGCGCAGCCGTGATGGCGTGCATCGGAACGGCGTTGTCGATGGCGGCCTCGATCGTCCAGCGTCCCTCGCCCGAGTCCTCGGCCCACCCTTCGATGT
>JBBQKY010000156.1:0-6089 GCA_038327385.1 Propionibacteriales bacterium | reverse complement strand
GCCCTTGTGAAAATCCAGCACTTCGACGTAACCATCGAGATCGATGACCACGTCAGCCTCTCCACGGCGGCCACCGAACCCACGGCGACCTTCAACGGCGAGCTGGAGGCAGCGATCCGGCTGATAGGGGGCCGGCTTTCGCCGGCGTACACACCCCGAGATGTCGCGGTCACCGGCAAGGTGACGCTGGACGACCTCCGTCGGGTCTTCCCGGGCTACTGAGGGGCCGATCACAGGTCCAGATGCACCCAGGTGCACACCGATACCCGCCCGAGAGAGTCGACGGCCCAGAGGCGGTACCAACCGGGCGGGAGAATGGTGCGCGACTCCGGGATGGTGATCTGCCCGTCCGTCAAGGGAAGCGACGCATAACGCTGGTTGTTGTCGCTGCCGTGCGTCGGCGATGACGCCGCCGTCAAGGTGATGCGGTCGACCGTGGCGCCGGTCGCCGTCGTACCAACCGGATAGGTTCCGCCATGTGCCATCTCTCGGGAAGCGTCCGTGATGACCGGTCGGGTGCCCTTGAACAGGTACGGCGGGGAGTACATCAACAGCGAAATGCTGCGCGCTTCCCCCTGTGGGTTCGAGGTCATGCTCACGACTTTGCCGTTGTTCAACAGGAAGAGCAGCGAATGGTAGACCCGGTGCTCGCCGTCCGGGAGGGGGTTCGCACTCGTCCACGGGCCCGAGACGCTCGGCAGGAAGGCTGCCTCGGTGCTGGCGCCCTCGATCGTGTTAGCGGTGCCACCGTTGGCCTCGAACAGCGTTCCATCGGGAAGGTTGAGACAGCTCAGGTATGCCTTGGACGCCAACAGCGGGGGACCGTCACGGTAAGCCGGCTGCGGGTCATCGAGCTTGATGACGCTGGTCGAGTCCGTGGCCGGCCAGCCGCCGCCCATCACCATCACGTTCTGATCTCGAACGTCGCCGACGAAACAGCTCGTCGACGCGGTCCGCTGCGATGGCACCGCTAGCCCTGTCACCTGCTGTAAGGCATTGCTAGTGAAAGGTTCCCAGAAGCCGGGCGGGGCACCCCCGCCGGTTGGTGTACCGGTGTAGAAGTATCTGCCGTCGGCGGCCAGGAACATGCGTGGGTAGAGGGAGAAGGTCCGCGAGCCGGCCAGCACGGTGGTTTGGTTCGTTCGGTAGTCGAACACTTCGGCGACGTTGGTGACTTTGCCGTCGGTGCCCAGGCCGGAGACGAGGAGCGTTCGCCCGTCCGCGCCGTTGATGACCGACGGATACCACCGGCCCACCTGCATATCGGTCAGCTGGTCGTAGTGCTCGGTCGTGAAGTTGAACGCGTAGAGCGTCTTGGTCCCCGTGAACGTGCCATACGAACCGGTTCCGCCTACGACCAGCGCGCGCCCGTCGGGCAGCAGGACATGGCCGGAGCAGAACACGTCCTTAGGGGTCGGAACCTCTCGCCGGACACCCGTCGAGGGGATCCAGACAAAGCTGCGGAATGTCCCTGCCGCAAAATCGGCGGCACTGTTACCCGATCCCGCCACAAGCAGTATCTTGCGCCCATTGGAGCTGGCGATCTCGTGGATGGCATTGAACTTGGCATCGAAGGGGACGCCGTACTTCCACATCCCGCCCACGCTTTTCGGCAAGGGCATGTAGGCCGGCAGCGGGTTCGAGGGTCGGGCCGTGGACGGATCCGGCAGCAGGACGTGCTGGCCCCGGTCGGCCTGCGGGTCGAGGACGCCGGCCTGGTAGTGCCGCAGTGCGGCCTCAGCCGACGCACCGGCCCGTGCCGTGGTGCGGGCCTGCGCCGTGATGCCGGACGGCGCTGCCAAGCCCAGGCAGACGGTCACCGCGGCACAGACAATGCCGACACGTCCCAGCGAGCGAGCCACCTCGAACCTTCCCCCCTCGAACCATTCCCCCGGAATCCAACGTTCTTACCCCACGTGGGATGCTACTGCGTTTCCGACGGCAAGCGCGCACTTTCGCCAAACTGCCGGTGCCGCGCATCCTCGCCGTCCCGCCTGGCAACCGGGTCGTCGGCTCGATCCGCCGCAATGACAGGATCGCGGGCATGCGGACGCGAAAGCTCGGCCCCTTCGAGGTCTACCCGATTGGGCTAGGTGCGATGCCTTTCTCTATGGGCCGCAACGAGAAGCCCAGCGAGCAGCAGGGGGTGGCGACCGTGCACGCCGCCCTCGACGCGGGCGTGACCTACATCGACACCGCCGACGTCTATGCCCCGAGCTGGGACACGATGGGGCACAACGAGGAGATCGTGTCTCGTGCGTTGGCGTCGTACGGCGGCTCGACAGGGCAGGTGGTCGTCGGCACCAAGGGCGGCATCACCCGCGGGCACGGCGACGCGTGGGGCCGGGACGGCTCGATCGAGTACCTGCGTCGCGCCGTCGAGGCATCGCTGAAGGCGCTTGATCGCGAGGTCATCGACCTCTACCAATGGCACCGCCCGGACCGGTCCATGGTCTACGCCGACGCGATCGCCAACTTCAAGACGCTTCAGGACGAGGGGAAGATCCGCGCGATCGGCATCTCCAACGCCAACGTCGAGGAGATCGATATCGCGGTCGAGGTGCTCGGACCGGACGGCTTGGCCAGTGTGCAGAACGCCTTCTCGCCGCGGTTCCGCTGCTCACGAGACGAGCTCGAACACTGCGGCGAGCTCGGCGTCACCTTCCTGCCCTGGAGCCCACTCGGCGGCACCGGTGATCGGGCCAAGTCGGTGGGGGACAGCTACTCGGTCTTCAAGGACATCGGCACCGAGCTCGGGGTCAGCCCGCAGCGAGTGGTGCTGGCATGGGAGCTGTCGCTGGGTGGCCACGTGATTCCGATCCCCGGTGCTTCCCGGCCGCAGTCGATCACCGACTCGGCTCAGGCCGTCTCCCCGGAGCTCGACGGCGGGCAGCTCGACCGGATCAGCACCTTGATGGAGGAGTGACCGCGCGACGGCGCTGTGCGCTAAGGTCCGTCGATGCCGATCTCACTCACGCCTGAGCTCGTCTCCTCACTGTGGTCGCCCTCCGACCCGCAGATCTCACCGGATGGTCGTCGCGTTGCCTGGACGGCAGCCCCACACGGCAAGGTGGGCGAGCATCTCGAGCAGGGCTTTGGGTTGCCCGCCGGGACCAGGCGATACGCCCCAGGCGCTGGACCCATGGTGCGGACGACAAGCTCCCGCGGTGGTCGCCGGACGGGTCGCAACTCGCGTTTCTCTCCGACCGGGAGGAGCGCGGGACCCACGGGCTGTACGTCTTGGACACCGACGGAGGCGAGGCGGTGCCGCTCGTCGTCCCGAAGCGATCAGTTGCGGCTTTCGCGTGGTCACCTGACGGTCGTCGAATCGCCTTCCTGGCTCCGGACGAGCCGACCGAGGAGGACGAACGACGCGACTCAGAGCACGACGACGCCGACGTGTTCGGCGAGCGATGGCAGTGGAACCGGTTGTGGTACGTCAAAGTCTCCGGGGGTGAGCCCGAAGTGGGTTGGGCGCCGAGCCTCCACCTCACCGAGGTTGCCTGGTCGCCGGACGGCTCCCGGCTGAGCCTGCTCGCGCAGGACTCCCCGTTGCAGGACGACCACTCGAGCACTCGTGTGCATGTGCTGGTGCCGGGCGAGGACGACGGCTCGGCGGTGTGCAGGGCGCCAGGGGCAAGTGACGTCGGATGGTCCGGCTCCGCCACGATCATCTATGCGGCGCCACACGAACTGCAGCCGCAGAGCGCCTCGACCGTGTGGGCGGTGCCGGCTGAAGGTGGCGCTCCCCGTGTGGTCGGCACCGGGCGGGATGAGCCATGCTGCACGGTTGGTCTCGCCCACGCGGCCAGCGGGACAGACACGATGCTCGTCGTGGCCGATGGTCTGGCCACCCGCCTGGAACGGGTGAGTAGAGCGACGGGTGAGCGCACCCTCGTCCAAGACATGTCTGGGGAGGTAACCGGCTTGTCGGTGACCGACGGCCCCGATGGCCCCCTGATCGCCGCCGTCCATCTCGACGAGGGGCTTGTCGGAAGTGTGGTCGCCGGACGGCCCGGCCAGCTACATCCCATGTCCGACCGCCCAGACGAGTATGACGTGGAGCTGGGCAGCGTCGAAGCCCTGTACTGCAAGGCATCCGACGATACCCCTCTGGATGCGGTGGTCATCCGTCCGCCACGGGCGGGCGACGGGCCTTGGCCGACAGCTGTGCTCGTGCACGGGGGTCCGTATGGGCGGTCGGGCCTGTGGTCACACGCTCAACCGCTCGACTGGGGTCAGCTGCTGGCCACGAACGGGTACGCCGTGGTTATGCCCAACTACCGCGGCGGCTACGGCCACGGCAACGCTTTTGCGACGGCGGCACGAGGCGACATGGGCGGAGCGGAGTGGGGCGATGTGCTGTCGATCGTCGATGCGGCCGTCGAAGCCGGCGTCGCCGACCCCGACCACCTCGGCATCGGCGGCTGGAGTCAAGGTGGGTTCCTCACCGCCTGGGCGGTGACGGCGACGAACCGGTTCAAGCTCGGTGTAATGGGCGCGGGGGTCAGTGACTGGGGAATGCTAGCCGCCACCAGCGACATGCCCACCTTCGAGGCGGCACTCGGCGGGGACAACCGCTGGGACGGGCCAGGACCCCACGTCGCCGACGCCCACTCGCCGATCTCGTACGCGTCGCGCCGTACGACTCCGCTGCTCATCATGCATGGTGCCGAGGACGAACGTGTCCCGCTGAGCCAAGCCACCGCCTTCCATCGCGCGCTGACCGGCCAGGAGGCGCCGCTCCAGCTCGTGTCGTATCCACGCGAGCCGCACGGTATCCGGGAATACCGCCACCAGGTCGACCTGCAACGGCGGGTGCTCGACTGGTTCGAGCGGTACGTCCGCTGAGCTGTCACAGGCGATCGGCGGGAGGGCGCCGCCGCCGACCCTCAGCCGTTAACGGCGATGTTTCCCAGGAGCCCGTGCTTCTCACCGTCTGGGCCTGCCGTGAAGATGACCTCGTCTCTTCCGCTCTGGACACCGTTCCCCGGCATGAGAGCCCACAGACCGTCGATGCTGATGGGTCTGTTCTTGGCGTCGGCGAGGGTCCCCGCCAAGGCAAGCGTGTCGGGGTCGTAGGCGTGGATGCGCCCGTTGCCGAAGTTGCCGACGAGCAGCTCGCCGCTGAACGTCCCGAAGCCCGCGGGTGCGATAGTCATACCCCACGGAGCGTTCAGCTTCCTCGTGTCGGCCATGCTGGCCTTGAGCTTGCCGCTGAGGCTGAAGACGTCGAGTCGCCCGAGACCCGGTCCGGCGACCTCGTCGACCTTGTCCGCATCCTGTTTGGCATACGCGACGTACACCAAACCGTTGAGGACCGCGACGTTGAACGGGGCATATCCCACCGGCAGCTTCGGGTCCACGAAGTTGCCCGCGGTGATGACGCGATCGAACTGTCCGTTGAACATGTCGACGGTCCCGCCCGAGAAGTTGGCCGCGTAGAGCCTCGGGGCGTCGAGCATGCCGAGAGCGAGACCCTTGTAAATCCCACCACGGGTGACGACGGCGTTCTCGGCCGACGTCGACGGGGGGTTGCCCGAGGGCACGTTGGGGTTCCAGCCGGTCAGGTGGCCGCTCTCGCCGACGAACACGAACAACGCCGGGCCGCTTGACCCGTCGGAGGCGTGCACCACGAAGTCGCTGGTCGGGTTGAATACCTGGCCGGTCGGCGCGCCGCCTGGAATGCTCACTACCAAGGAGTCGACCTGCTCGGGGCTGCCATGAACGCCGCCCTGGTAAAGCGTCGACACATCGGTCCCGTTGTCGGAGACCCATAGCGGCCCGGTGGGTGCGAACGACATCCCCCAGGGGTTGACCAGGTTCGGGTCGGTGACCTGGGCCATCCCCGCCACATCCGAGACGAGGTTCACTTGGCGATAGGTGCTCGCCGACGACGTAACGCCGCCAGCCTGTGCCGGTGTTACCCAAGCCAGGCCCAGCACAGCGACTGTGGCGATCCCTACCGACCATCGACAGCGACCCGATTCCATGGTTCCTCCTTCAGCATGCCGCGGGCGGCGCCCGCGCTCGCATGAGGTACCACGGACCTCCTGTGCGTTTGGTTCGACCTTCGCCCTGGTTCGACG
>JBBQKY010000155.1:0-6107 GCA_038327385.1 Propionibacteriales bacterium | reverse complement strand
GAGGCGGTACCAGCGGCTCCGGAGAACGTCGGCGTCGCGGACTTCACCGTCGCGCCGTCGGCCGGACTCGTCAACGTCACCGCCGGCACCGGAGCCCCGTGACAGGTGGCGTTACCGGAATCGGTGAGCGTGCCGTCTGTGTCGTGGAGGAATTTCCAGCTGTAGCTTCCCGCCTGCAGCGTCATCTGCAGTACGCCGTGCGTGGTGTTGTTGAGCACCACGCTGGTACTGAGCTGGGTGGACGGAGTGTCCAGGCCCGCCCCGCCGGTGCCGGCGATGATCTCCCGGATTCCTAGGGTGGGGTCGGGGTTGCCGGAGGCGTCCATGGGCGTGAAGCGCTCATACCAGTGGGAGTCACCGCTGAGGACGACATCGGTGCCGCCGGAGTAGAGGTCCTGCCAGAGCTGCTGGGTCAAGGTGTCGCCTCCCGAGGCCGTGGACGAGAACCGCGAGTTCTGGTAGTAGGCCAGCGTGCATCCGGTGGCGGCGTTGGCGGCCAGGTCGTTCTTCAGCCACGTGTCTTGGGCGCTGTTCGCCGCACAGAAGCCTGGGGTGTCGCCGCAGGGGGCGGTGTTCAACGCGATGACGTGCCACGTCCCAAGGTCGTAGCTGTAGTAGCCCGCGGAGGGGTCCCCGGCTCGGCTACCGAAGTACTTGTAGTACCCGGCGCCGGGCGTGGCTGAGCAGTCCGTGCCGCCGCTGGTGGCGTACTCCTTGTCGCCTGGGACCGGATGGGAGATCGAGTTGAACCGGCCCCACGTCGGGTCGTAGGCCTGCATGAATGCGTCGTAGCCGCCGCAGTTGTACTGGTCATCGCCCAACGGCAGCACCGCATCCGCCCCGACCAGGAGGTTCGAGGTGCCCTCGGCGCGGCAGTCGCTGTTGGTGCCGTGGCCGCCGTTATAGGCAGGCGTCGTCGGATCGCAGGCGATGTCACCTGCAGCCGCGATCACCGGGTCGCTGTTCGACCCCACCTGGATCGTGGCGCTCTGCACCGCTTCCACGTTGCCCGCGTTGTCCACGGAGAAGAACTTCAGGGTCGTCGTCGTCACCAGCAGGATCGGCTCCGAGTAGAGCTGACTGGACTGGGTTGGGGTGGACCCGTCGGTGGTGTAGTAGGTCGCTCGCACCCCGACACCTCCCGGGTCGGCCGCCGTAAGGCTGGCGCGCAGCGAGCCGCCGTACGGCGTGCTCTGACACGGCGCGCCGTTGCACAGCGCCGTCGTGGTCGGCTTCGTGTTGTCCGGCGCGGACATCGCCTCACGCACGGTCTCGACGACCGCTCCGGCCGGCGCGCCGCCGGGTTGACCGGCGTTCTGCAGCCAGTCCATGAACGACGCCAGGACGGTGTCGTCCGTCGGCCCGAACGTGGACATGCAGCTGCTCCAGTCGGACGCAGCTTGGTCACATACCTGGTGGAACGTGATCGGCAGCCATCCACCACCGTGCGAAGCGGCAGCGGTGACGTAGCTCTCGAGATCCGCGAGCGACTTGGCGTTGGGCGCATCAACGTCGATCGCGCGCACCGCATAGGGATCCCTCGGCGGCAGCGTCTCCGCCCACGGTGCGCTGGGGGCCGTCGTCGTCGACGCTATCCCGCCCCCCTGCCGGGCGCTTTGGAACCCACAGCTCCTGACGATGGACCCCGCGGTGGCGTTGTAGGAGCCGAACGGGTAGGCGTAGGAAGCCGGATCCGAGATGCCGTTGTCGATCAGGTCCTGGCGGCCGCCGCACACGTCGGCGACCTTCTGGTCGTAGGTGGTGTTCGGATCGGTCAGGTTCAGGTGCTCCCGGCCGTGTCCACCGATGTCGTCGCCGTCGTTCTGCATCGTGCGCAGCTGCGACCAGGACATACAGCAGGCGTACGGGCCGTAGGAGTCGCTGGTGATGACGTACAAGGTCGCGTGCATGTTGTGCGAGAGCAGAAGCGGTCGCAGGTACTTGAAGTGGTTGACGTACTGGTCATCAAAGGTCAGGGAGACCACCGTCTTCGGCGGCGCGATCTGCAGCTGCTGTGACTGCGCCTGCTCGGCATTGCCAGCCAGGTCGGTTGAGAAGAACCTCACCGTACTGTTCTGGCTGAGCGTGAACGGTCCTGAGTACACGGGGCTCGCGGTCGTCGGCGTGGAGCCATCGGTCGTGTAGTAGGTCTTGTCCACGCCCCAGCCGCCGGCGTTGTCGGTGGCGGTGAGCGTCACGCTGACCGGTCCGGTGTACGTGGTGTTCGCGCAGGCCGCGCCGTTGCACGTGATCGTGGTGGTGGGCGGCGTGGTGTCCGGGGCCAGTTGGACCTGAATCGTCGTGGTGTTGGTGCCTTCGACAAGGCCGGCGTTGTCCCACGAGCGATACTTCACCGTCTGGGAGCTGGTGAGCGAGAACGGCTTGGTGTAGGTCGGGCTCGATAGGGTGGGGTCGCTGCCGTCGGTGGTGTAGTGCGTGGAGGCTACGCCGGATCCTTTATCCGTCGCCGCCAGCGCGACGGTCACCGTTCCGGTGTAGGTGGTGGTGGCGCAGGCCGCGCCGTTGCACGTGATCGTGGTGGTGGGCGGCGAGGTGTCCGCGGAGGTCGCAGCGGCTCCCACCGTCTTGATGACCGTTCCGTCCGGCGCGCCTCCGGTCTGGCCGGCCGCCTGCAACCAGTCGATGAAGGAGTTCAAGTCGGCCAGCTCCACCCAGCCGGACGAGGTGGTGCAGGTCGAGTAGTTGGCGGAGTCCAGTGCCTGAGAGCAGACCTTGCCGAACCCGATCGGGTCCCAACCGCCGCCGTGGGCCGCTGCTCCGGTGACGAGGGACTCCAGGTTGGCCAGGGTGATCTGGCCACCGGGGGCATAGGCGCGCAGGGCGAAGAAGTCCCTCGGTGGCACCGTCTCGGCATAGGTCGCGCCTCCCGGCGAGAGGCTTCCCGCGGTGCGGGCGTTGCCGTATCCGCAGTTCTTGACGATGCTCTCGGCGTTGGCGTCGAAGGCGCCGAATGGGTAGGCGAAGCTGTTCGGAGCGAAGCCGTGCCCGATCAGGGCCTGCCGATCGTTGCAGACCTCGTCAACCTTGGCCTGGTTGTCCGTGCTGGTCTTCAGGTTGACCTTGCCGTCGACGGTCTTACCGCCGACCTCGTTGCCCGCCGCGGCAACCGCGCTCAGCTGCGTCCAGGACATCAGGTTCTTCGACGTGCCGATCAGCCCGCTGTTGACGAAGAAGGTGGCGGGCACACCGTGCGGCTGCAGGGCCTGCTGGTAGCCCAGCGTGTACTGGCTGATGGTGTTGTTGTCGAAGGTGAGCGACACCACCGTCGGCGCTGTGACCGCGGACGCGGGCTGAATGACGCCGATCGTGCCCGCGACGAGGACGGCACCGAAGATCGCCGGCAGCAGCGACATGGATCTGCCGCAGACACGCTTTCGCGTTCCGCCCTTGGCGGAACTGCTGCTCCCGATACCTGCGTGCCGGCGGTAGGTGGTGAACATAGCCGTCCTCATGCCTCGTGACTATTTCTGCGGAGTGAGCGAGACCGGCGCGGTCGCCGCTTGGACGACGGAGCCACTCGCGTTCTTGAGCTGGGACTTCACCGGGCTCGTGCTGCCGACCTTGAATGCGCTGATCGAGGTTCCGATCTGGTGGCCGAGGGCGGTTGGCCCGACGAGCCCTGACCGAGCTCCGTAACGCGACTTGGCACGAGACATGCGGCGACCCCCGAAAAATACGAATGCGTAGCGGAAGGCTGCTGCGTCCCCCTACTCCCCTGGTGCTAAGGTACCCCCTCGCCGCGTCGGGCGACAGCCGTTCCGAGATCTATCTTTGGCTACGGCATTTGCACTAGGCGAAAGGGAAGCGTCCACGTGACGACCGCAAGCGCGGCCGCTCAGGTGGAGGGGTCGTCATGCCTGTCGACGAGGGCGACCGCTTCGAGCTGGGAGTGCACACCCAGCTTGGCGAGGATGTTCGAGGTATGCGTGCGGACGGTGGCAACGCTGATGGAGAGCAGCCGCGCGATCGCGTCGTTGCGGACCCCTTCCGCCAGCATTCCCAGTATCTCGTGCTCGCGCTGCGTAAGGCGGGCGAAGCGATCGGAGGTGTCTGCGCGGCTGCGGCGTTCGGCGGCCAGCGCAGGCATCAGTGCCGCGAGTCTGACCGGGTCGATGAGAATCTTCCCGGCGGCGACGTCGCGAACCCCTTGCAACACCGTGGCCATGGCCGTTCCCTTGTCGATGAAGCCGACCGCCCCCGCCTCGATCGCCTCGACCATGACAGTCGGGCGACGGTGCCCCGAGACGACGAGCACCTTCGTCTGCGGTGAGAGCTTCCTGATCTGTCGTGTCGCCTCGATGCCGCTGACGGGCCCGTGCAGCTCGATGTCCATCAGGACGACGTCCGGCCGATGGCTCACGGTGAGGGCGACTGCGTCCCCGCCATTGTCGACGGGGCTCGCGACCATCCTGACGCCAGGCTCGCTCGCCACCACGGCAGCAAGCGCGTCGGTCAGGATTTGATGGTCGTCACATATCAGCAACGAGATCTCCGGCTCAGACACGCTGGGGGGTCCCGTTCAGCGGTAGCACCACCTGGAAGGAGGCACCTCCCCCGCTGCTGCTGTCCACCCATGCCCGGCCGCCGTGCAGCTCGGCGAGCCGCGCCACTAGGGACAGGCCGAGGCCAAGCCCGACGCTGTGTCGGCCGGGCACTCGTCTGAATCGCTCGAAGACCGCGTCGCGCATCTCCTCGGGCACCCCGGGGCCGGCGTCCTCCACTTGCAGGAGCGCCGCGCCACACTCCACGCGCAGGGACGCTCTCACGCGCGTTCCCAGGGGGGTGTGGCGAGCGGCATTGAGCAGCAGGTTCTCGACGATTCGCTCGACCTTCGTCACGTCGACCTCGGCCCAGACGGTGGCGAGATCGAGGTCGATCGGATGTCCGTCCAGCGCTCCGATGTTCTCGCTCACGACTGAACGCACGACCTCCGCAAGGTCGACCCGCCACTTCTCCAGGGGGTCCTGCCCGGACGTCAAGCGCTCCAGGTCCAGCAGGTCATCCAGCAGCCGACGCATCTTCTCAGCGCTCGCCTCCAAGCCGTCGAGATGCTCCTGTCGTTGGTCCGGTGTGAGGAGCTGCGAATGCGCGTCCCGCTGAAGAAGGTCGGTGACCGCTCGAATTGCCGCCAGTGGAGTCCGAAGATCATGCGAGACGGTGTCCAGAATGGTGTTCTTAAGGCGGTCCAGCTCGATCAGCTTGTTCGCCGCCTCTCTCTCGTATTCCAGAGCCCGCTCGAGCTCCGCATGGATGCGTTGCCGCTCCGACACGTCCCTGACGATTGCCGTGAAGAAGCGCATGTCATTGACCGTCCACGTGGCGAGTGACAGTTCCACAGGAAACTCGGTGTTGTCCGGTCTACGGGCGGGGACGACCACGCTCGTCCCGATCAGGTGCGCCTCCCCTGTTTTCAGAAAGCGGCAAAAGCCCTTCCGGTGAGCCTTGTGCAGCTGCTCCGGGATGATGGTGGTGACGGGCATGCCGACGAGCTCTGCCGCGTCGCGGCCGAACATGCGACTGGCCTCGCTGTTTACGTACTGCACGTGGCCCAGAGTGTCGATGGTGATGATGGCGTCGTGGGCAGTATCGGCGACCGCCCTGAAGAGGGCCTCGCTGCGACGCAGGTCGAACTCGGCCTGCCGCTTGGTCATCGTGGCCCCCAGGTGAGCCGCGGCGACCATCAGCAGCTTCCGCGATCCGGCGTCGTCCGGCTTCCTCTCGCCGCTCAGGAACTCCAGGATCGCGATCACTCGGCCGTCGGCGGTCACGGGGACGAGCAAGGCGGTTTTGAGACCGAGGGCGCCCGCGCTGACATAACGACGAAACCGGCTGGCCGGCTCCCCGATGTCGGCTACCCAGCAGACCTCCGGGGCGACCCACACCTCGCCTAGCAGGGGCATCCCCTGCGAGAAGCTGACGTTCTGGCTGGCGCGATGGAACTCCTCGTACCCACTGCTCACCTGGTGCCAGACGGCACTGCACTCGAGCAGGCGGCCTTCCGCATCCGGCTCCCAGACCTGGCCGACCGACCAACCGCCAACCGCGCAGAAGGACTCCAGAATCGAGGTGAGAGCTTCCTCCGGCGT
>JBBQKY010000154.1:0-6121 GCA_038327385.1 Propionibacteriales bacterium | reverse complement strand
GACGTCGGGTTCGTCAGGTTGTGGTTCACCGACGTGCTGGGCTCGCTCAAGTCGGTCGCCATCGCGCCCGCCGAGCTCGAGGGGGCCTTCACCGAGGGGATCGGCTTCGACGGCTCGGCCATCGAGGGGTTCGCCCGGGTGTACGAGGCCGACATGCTCGCCCGACCGGACGCGGCGACGTTCCAGATCCTTCCCGGCAAGCAGCCCGGGCACGCGACTGCCCGGATGTTCTGCGAGATCGTGATGCCCGACGGCTCCCAGTCGTACGCCGACCCGCGGTTCGCCCTGCAGCGGACGCTGGCCAAGGCGGCCGAGCAGGGGTTCACCTTCTACACCCACCCAGAGATCGAGTTCTTCCTGCTCAAGGACCGCCCACGCGACGGCTCGCCGCCCGAGCCCGTCGACCACAGCGGGTACTTCGACCACACCTCCCACGAGGTGGGGCAGGACTTCCGGCGCGACGCGATCACGATGCTGGAGTCGATGGGCATCAGCGTCGAGTTCAGCCACCACGAGGGGGCCCCCGGGCAGCAGGAGATCGACCTGCGGTACGCGGACGCCCTCACCACGGCGGACAACATCATGACGTTCCGTGTCGTGGTCAAGGAGCTGGCGCTGGGTCAGGGGGTCTACGCGAGCTTTATGCCGAAGCCGTTCACCGAGCACCCCGGCTCGGGCATGCACACGCACCTGTCGCTCTTCGAGGGCGACCGGAACGCGTTCTTCGAAGCGGGGGCGGAGTTTCACCTGTCGAAGACCGGCCGCGCCTTCATCGCCGGCCTGCTGCATCACGCGGCCGAGATCACCGCGGTCACCAACCAGTGGGTCAACTCCTACAAGCGTCTCGCCGGTGGTGGGGAGGCACCGGCGTACGTCTGCTGGGGGCACAACAACCGCTCGGCGCTGGTGCGGGTGCCGATGTACAAACCGACTAAGGGCCAGTCGACCCGCGTCGAGCTGCGGTCGGTGGACAGCGCGGCCAACCCGTACCTCGCCTTCGCCGTGATGCTCGCGGCCGGCATGCGCGGGATCGAGGAGGGTTACGAGCTCCCGCCTGGTTCCGAGGACGACGTGTGGTCACTGACCGAGACCGAACGGCGGGCCCTGGGAATCGCGCTCCTGCCGCAGAGCCTGTACGACGCCGTGGCGGTGATGGAGCGCTCCGAGCTCGTCGCGGAGGCGCTGGGGGAGCACGTCTTCGAGTTCTTCCTGCGCAACAAGCGCGCCGAGTGGGACGAGTACCGTCGCCAGGTCTCGAACTTCGAGCGCGCCTCGATGCTGCCGATCATGTAGCTCCGCCCCGATTCGTCTGCTGTCGCCACGCTGCGGTTACCGCCCCAACCGCAGACGAATCCCGGGGTCGGCATTCGTCTGGGGCCGCTGCGTCGCGGTGAACCCCGCCGAAGCGCCGACGAATGGCGACGGCCGATAATCTCGAAGCATGCGTCCCCGGCTTCTCGTCGTACAGCACGAGGACGACGCCCCGCCCGCGTGGTGGGGCGAGTGGCTCGAGGCGGCCGGGATCGAGATCGTCGTCGTCCTCGCGCACCGTGGCACGGCAGTGCCGTTCGACCTCTCGGGGTACGACGGCCTGCTGGTCCTTGGCGGCGCGATGGGGGCGTACGACGACGACCGGTGTCCCTGGCTGACTCCGACGAAGGAGCTGATCGCCAAAGCCGCGGAAGACTCGAAGCCGTTCCTGGGCATCTGCCTCGGTCACCAGCTCGCGGCCGTGGCGCTCGGTGGCGAGGTCATCCGCAACCCGGCGGGTACGGCAACCGGCCTGACGGCCGTCCGTCTCACCGAGGCGGGTCTAGACGACCCTCTGCTGGGTAGCGTCGCCTCCGGCGACCGGGCAGTCCAATGGAACGACGACATCGTCACCACGCTGCCGCCAGGGGCGACGCTGCTCGCGGTCGCGCCGGACGGCAGCGTCCAGGCCGCGCGGTTCGGGCCGCTGGCCTGGGGTGTGCAGTTCCATCCAGAGGTCTCCCCCGAGCTGTTCGCGTTGTGGGGCGCCGCCGGCGAGAAGTCCGACCAGCCGGCTTCCGACCAGCCGGCTCCGGACCGGCACGTCATCGCCACGGCCACCCGGCAGATCGCGGAGGCGGAGGCGGAGCTGAGGGCCTCCTGGCGCCCGCTGGCCGAGCGGTTCGCGAAGATCACAGCGTCGGCGCCGTGAGCGTGCGCCGTGACCGCGAGACACCCCAAGCACATCTCGCCCGACTGGGCTTTGGCAACGTCAGCGCGACGGCTCGCGATCTGAAGACGATCGGCGTCATCGGCGGCGACCTTGTCACCGAGCTGGCGAAGGCGGCTGACCCGGACCTCGCGGTCCGCTCCCTCGCTCGGCTTGTGCTGGCTAGCGGCCAGGGTGCCCCGCAGCTGCACCGCGCGCTGAAGGACGACCCGGCTCTGACCCGTCGGCTAGCGAGTGTGTTGGGCGGCAGCGCAGCGCTTGGTGACCATTTCGCGCGCCACCCCGAGGACTGGCGCGAGCTCGCCGACCCCGACCTGGACCAGGATCGTCCGACGGCCGCAGCGATCGCCGCCATGTTGGGTTCTGCTGCCGACGCTGACGAGCTACGGCGGGCCTATCGCCGGCTGCTTGTGAGGCTGGCGGCCAGAGACCTCACCGGCGTCCTCCGGGTCGACGACGCGGCCGGGGAGCTGGCGGACCTGGCCGCCGGCACGATCGACGCGGCGCTGGCGCTGGCGGGGGCAACGGTCGGGACCGGCCCAGCGCCGTACCGGCTGGCGGTCATCGGAATGGGCAAATGTGGTGGTCGGGAGCTGAACTACGTCAGCGATGTCGACGTGCTCTTCGTGGCCGAGGCACTGCGCCCGGACGACGAGACGGCCGCGTTGCGGGGGGCGACGTCGGTGGCCGCCGCGATGATGCGGATCTGCTCCGACCACACGACCGAAGGCACGCTGTGGCCGGTGGACGCTGCCCTGCGTCCCGAGGGCAAGTCCGGGCAGCTGGTGCGGACCATGAGCGGCTACAGTGCCTACTACGGCCGGTGGGCCAAGACCTGGGAGTTCCAGGCGCTCCTCAAGGCGAGACCGATCGCCGGCGACCGAGCGCTCGGCGAGCAGTTCATATCATCGGTCGCGCCGCTCGTGTGGTCGGCCGCCGACCGGGCCAACTTCGTCGCGGATGTCCAGGCGATGCGCCGGCGGGTCGTTGAGCAGCTGCACTCCGCGCAGGCGGACCACCAGCTCAAGCTCGGTCCCGGCGGACTGCGCGACATCGAGTTCGCGGTCCAGCTGCTGCAGCTGGTCCACGGCAGGTCCGATCCCGATGTCCGGCAGGCCAACACCTGGCAGGCGCTCGATGCCCTCACCCGCAACGGGTACGTCGGACGCGAGGACGGCGCGCGGCTCACTGACGCCTACGGGTTCCTGCGCACCCTGGAGCACCGTCTCCAGCTGAGCCACCTGCGTCGAACCCATCTCATGCCGTCGGAGGAAGCCGAGCTGAGAACGCTCGGCCGCTCACTCGGGCTGATGGCGGATCCGATAGGAGATCTGACGACGCAATGGCAGCAGCACAGCCGTGACGTGATGCGGCTGCACGAGAAGCTGTTCTACCGGCCGCTTCTCGGCGCGGTTGCCGCGCTTCCCGGTGAACAGATCCGGCTGACGACCGATGCCGCGCGCCAGCGCCTTGTCGCCCTGGGGTACGCCGACCCCGCCGACGCACTCCGCCACCTGGAGGCGCTGACCGCCGGAGTCTCGCGAAGCGCGGCGATCCAGCGAGCCCTGCTGCCGGTGATGCTGGGCTGGTTCGCGGATGCGCCCGACCCCGATCTCGGGCTGCTGGCGTTCCGGAGGCTCAGCGACGCCCTAGGCTCATCGCCCTTCTACCTGCGGATGCTGCGCGACGAGGGAACGGCTGCTGAGCGGGTGGCCCGCTTGCTGGCGACCAGCCGTTACGCCGTCGATCTGCTGATGCGCGCGCCCGAGGCGGCGGCGATGCTGCCCGACGACACCGAGCTCCACCCGCGGTCCGGCGTCGCGCTGACCAGCGAGGCGACCGCCATTGTCACCCGCCAGCCGACGGCCGAGGATGCGGTCCGAGCGGTGCGGGCGCTCCGCCGGCGTGAGACGTTCCGCGTGGCGGCGGCCGACGTCTTCGGCCTGATCGACGTCCCGGCGGTGGGTGAGGCGATCAGTGCGGTCACCGAGGCGACGCTGCGCGGCGGCCTGGTTGCGGCGGCGACGGCTGTGCGGCAGCAGTCGCCGGAGGCGGTGCCGGTGCGGCTCGCGGTCATCGCGATGGGACGCCTGGGCGGACGCGAGATGTCGTACGGCAGCGATGCCGACGTCCTTTTCGTCTACGAGCCGGCGGCGGGTCAGAGCGACCGAGCCGCCAACGAGGGGGCCTCCGCCGTTGCGGCCGAGCTCAAGCGCCTGCTGGCGACTCCCGGACCCGATCCGGGCCTGTCGGTCGATGCCGGGCTTCGGCCGGAAGGGCGCCAAGGTCCGCTGGTGCGCTCACTGGCGTCGTACGCCGCGTACTACGCGCGATGGTCGCACCTCTGGGAGTCGCAGGCGCTGCTGCGGGCCGCTCCGCTCGCTGGCGACTTTGAGGTCGCAGACCGGTTCATCAAGCTGGTGAACCCGCTGCGATACCCGGTTGGCGGCCTCTCGGGGGCCGGCATAGCCGAGGTACGGCGGATCAAGGCGCGCGTGGACGCGGAGCGGCTCCCGCGCGGCGTGGACCGCCACACGCACGTCAAGCTCGGGCCCGGCGGTCTGAGTGACGTCGAGTGGACGGTGCAGCTGCTGCAGATGCGCCACGGGGATGCCTACCCGGCGTTGCGGACCACGCAGACACTTGCGGCTCTCGCGGCAGCGGCTGACCTCGGCCTCCTCGAGCCGGACGAGGCATGGGTCCTCGCTGAGTCGTGGCGCCTCGCGACGCAGCTCCGCAACGCCTCGATGATCGTGCGTGGCCGGCAGTCGGACACGCTGCCGAGCGCCTCCCGGGACCAGAGCGGGATCGCGTGGCTGTGCGGGTACGGCAACGGGGGCGTCGGACGCCTGACGGACCACTACCGACGAGTCGCCCGCCGCGCCGCACAGGTGGTTGACGCGGTGTTCTGGTCCTGAGACGGCCGGAGTGGCCCCCTTCGACGTCAGTACCTGATCGCGCATATGCGCGGAAGTTGCGGCCGAAGCGGCGGGCACGACGGCCCGATCTGCGCATATGCGCGGAAGTTACGGCTGAGGTTGGCTCAGGATCACCCGAAACCGCGCATATGCGCGGAAGTTGCGGCCGAACCGGCGAGCCCCTGCAGCGAGGGGTCAGCCGGCGACCTGGCTGGGCTCCCGGAGCTCGTGGAGTATGCGCTCCCGCTCGCGGGGGGTGAGGCCACCCCACACGCCGTACGGCTCGTGCACTCTGAGTGCGTGGTCGCGGCAACGCTGCAGAACGGGGCAGTCGCGGCAGTATTGTTTCGCCTGTGTCTCACGGCGCTGACGGACTGGGCCACGCTCGGAGTCGGGCGGGAAGAAGACATCAGGGTCGACGCTTCGACATACCCCGTCGTACTGCCATTCCCAGTGCTCGATGACGGGGGAGGGCAGGCGGCTCAAGTTCGCCATGGTGAGTCCCTTCCGAGACGATGACGAGACCGCCCCATGATGATGAACCCTTCGAGAGCGCAGGCGACGATCTCCCCCGGAAACCGCGTCATACGCTGGCACTTTAGCGACATTGCCGTACGCCTGTCGAGACCCGTTGCCTGATCGGCGCGAGTCCGCCACAAATGTCCGACCTCACTGCGAAACAGGGCCGCAGCCGAAGCTGCGACCCTGCCCGTGGAGCGTGTCAGATCAGACGGCGCGAACGTTCTCCGCCTGGGGCCCCTTGGGTCCCTGGGTGGTGTTGAACTCGACGCGCTGGCCGTCGTCCAAAGTCTTGTATCCCGTGGTGTCGATCGCCGAGTAGTGAACGAAGACGTCGGGACCATCGCCATCCTGCTCGATGAATCCGAAGCCCTTTTCGGCGTTGAACCACTTAACCGTGCCCTGTGTCATGCGGGTTTCCTTCTCAGATGAACTTCGAGACGGCGTTCTCACTGCCTCGGGTCGCGACGTTGGCGTCCTGCAC
>JBBQKY010000153.1:0-6272 GCA_038327385.1 Propionibacteriales bacterium | reverse complement strand
CACCGAGCTCGCGTTCGGGGCGGCGACCGGCGCGCGACACGTGCTGGGCCGCGAGCAGGGGCAGTCGCTGGTCGTGGCGTACGGGCACCTCACGCAGGATGCTGAGGGGCCGAGTGGCCACCTCGTCGTACATCCGACGAGTCGCCGGCGAGGTTTCGGCGACACAATGCTCGACCACCTGCTGGGTGCTGCGGGAGCGGCGGGAGAGGCGGGAGAGGGCGGCGAGCCTCCGACGACCAGTCTCCGGGTCTGGGCGCACGGCGACACCGAGGGTGCCCAGGCGCTTGCGGCGGCCCGCGGCTTCAGGCGCGTCCGAGACTTGTGGCAGATGCGCCGCGACCTCTCGCCGGCGCTGCCGGCAGCGTCGTACCCCGACGACGTGACGGTGCGCACTTTCGAGCCCGGCCGCGACGACGAGGCGTGGGTTGCGCTCAATGCCGCGGCGTTCGCCTCGCACCCCGAGCAGGGCAGGCTGACCGTGACGGACCTTCACCATCGAATGGCGCAGCCGTGGTTCGACCCCGGCGGCTTCTTCCTCGCCGAGCGGGACGGGGCGCTGCTCGGCTCGCACTGGACCAAGGTGTACCCCGGCGATGAGGGCGCCGTCTCGTCCGTCGGCGAGGTGTACGCCGTTGGTGTGCACCCTGCGGCGCAAGGTCTTGGCCTCGGCAAGGCGCTCACTCTGACCGGACTCCAGCACCTGCGCGACGCCGGGCTTGATGCGGTCATTCTGTACGTCGACGGTGACAACACCGCGGCGACCCACCTGTATCAGCGATTGGGATTCGTGACCACCACCGTCGACGTCATGTACGCCAGCCGGCACTGACGGATGCTCCACCAAAAGGGTCGGATGGTCCACCGAAAGGGTCGGATGGCCCACCGAAAGGGCCGGATGGTCGGGGAGGTCGTACGACGTAACGCGCCGTTCACTCGGAGGTGACACCATAGGCGGCATGTCAACGGAGCCGCACGCCCCGGCCGACGCCACCAGCCGGACCACCACCCTGCCCGCCTCCACCGCGGGCTCGGCGGATGGGGGCTTGGCGGATGTGGGGTCACGGAACGGGGGGCAGCTGACCACCCCCATCGACACGTTCGACGTCGAGCCGCCGTACCAGCCGGACATCCACGACCTGCCGGCCGACCGCTTCCTGGACCGCGAGATCTCCTGGCTGCACTTCAACAGCCGGGTCCTGGAGCTGGCCGAGGACCCTAAGCTCCCGCTTCTCGAGCGGACCCGCTTCCTGGCGATCTTCGCCAGCAACCTCGACGAGTTCTTCATGGTCCGAGTGGCCGGTCTCAAGCGACGGATCGAGGCAGGGGTCGCCGTCCGCGCCGCCAGCCAGAAGATGCCCCGCGAGCTGCTCGAGTCGATCTGGCGCGAGTCCGGCGAGCTGATGCAGCGTCACGCGCGGGTGCTGCACAAGCAGATCCTCGGCGAGCTCAGCGACAACGGCATCTACCTGCTGCGCTGGAAGGAGCTCGACGCCGGCGAGCAGGAGCAGATGAAAAAGTTGTTCACCGAGCGCGTGTGGCCGGTGCTGACGCCGCTGGCCGTGGACCCCGCCCACCCCTTCCCCTACATCTCGGGGCTGTCGCTCAACCTGGCGGTCCTACTTTGCAACCCCGACACCGGCAAGGAGCACTTCGCCCGGGTCAAGGTGCCGCCGATCTTCCCGCGCTTCGTGACGCTTGGCGGCCAGCGGTTCGTGCCGCTGGAGGATGTGATCGCCGCGCATCTCGACTACCTCTTCCCTGGCATGGATGTGGTGCAGCACCACACCTTCCGGGTGACCCGCAACGAGGACCTCGAGCTCGAGGAGGACGACGCCGAGAACCTGCTCAAGGCCCTCGAGAAGGAGCTGCAGCGCCGGCGCTTCGGCTCGCCGGTTCGCCTGGAGGTCGAGGAGTCGATCGACTCGCACGTGCTGGAGCTGCTGGTCTCGGAGCTCGACATCTCCGAGCGCGAGGTGGTCCACCTGCCCGGACCGCTGGACCTGACGGGCTTGTACGGCATCGCCGACCTGGACCGGCCCGAGCTGAAGTACCCGGCGTTCGTGCCGCACACACACGCGCACCTGGCCGAGGTGGAGTCGTCCAGCCCGGTCGACATCTTCAGCGCCCTGACCCGGCGCGACGTGCTCCTGCACCATCCCTACGACTCGTTCGCTACCAGCGTCCAGCGGTTCCTCGAGCAGGCTGCCGCCGACCCGCACGTGCTGGCGATCAAGCAGATGCTCTACCGGACGTCGGGCGACTCGCCCATCATCGACGCGCTCGTCGACGCCGCCGAGGCGGGCAAGCAGGTCCTGGTCGTGGTGGAGATCAAGGCGCGCTTCGACGAGCAGGCCAACATCCGCTGGGCGCGCAAGCTGGAGCAGGCCGGCTGCCATGTGGTGTACGGCGTGGTGGGCCTGAAGACGCACTGCAAGCTGGCGCTCGTGGTGCGCGACGAGCTTGAGGGCATTCGGCGCTACGCCCACATCGGGACGGGCAACTACAACCCCAAGACCGCTCGTATGTACGAGGACATCGGTCTGCTCACCAAGGACCCGGCCATCACCGCGGACATCGCGAACCTGTTCAACGACCTGTCGGGGTTCGCACTCAAACGCGACTACGCCAAGCTGCTGGTGGCGCCGGGGACGGTCCGGTCGGGCCTGCTGGAGCTGGTGGACCGGGAGATCGCCCACCATGAGGCCGGCCGACCAGCCCGGATCAGGTTCAAGCTCAACGCGCTGGTCGACGAGGGGCTCATCGACGCCATCTACCGCGCCTCGCAGGCCGGGGTCTCGGTCGACCTGTGGATCCGCGGCATCTGCGCGCTGCGCCCGGAGGTCGCGGGTTTGTCCGAGCTGGTCACCGTGCGCAGCATCCTCGGCCGGTTCCTCGAGCACAGCCGGGTCTACTGGTTCGAGAACGGCGGTGATCCGGAAGCCTGGATCGGCTCAGCCGACCTGATGCATCGCAATTTGGACCGCCGCGTCGAGGTGCTTGTCAAGATCCCGTCGCGGGCGCATGTGAGGGCACTCGGGGAGCTGCTCGACCGCGGCTTCGACGACGGTACGGCGTCCTGGTGGCTCGGCGCGGACGGTAGCTGGACCCGGCACCACGTCGATGACGCCGGTGAGCCGTTGAGCGACCTGCAGACCACCCTGATGGGACTGGACCGGCACAACCGCGAGCCAGTGGCCGCGGCCCGGCGGTAGGCGGCGGGGATGGCCACCGCTCCCGTAACGACGGTGCGAGCAGCAGGCTGTGTCGTCTGGCGGGACGGCGCGAAGGAGCCCGAGGTCCTCGTCGTACACCGTCCTCGGTGGGACGACTGGTCGTTCCCGAAGGGCAAGCTGGAGCCCGAGGAAGAGCCGATCGTGGCCGCGGTGCGGGAGGTGGAGGAGGAGACCGGGCTGCAGGCCCGGATCGGCCCGCGGCTGCGCGACGACCACTACACCATCTCCAGCGGCCAGCCCAAGACCGTGTCGTACTGGATCGCTCAGCCGCGGGGGACGGGCGACGTCTCGGCCTATGAGGTGAACTCCGAGATCGACGCGGTGGCGTGGGTTTCCCTGTCGGATGCTCGCCGCAAGCTGACCCACCCCCGGGACGTGGAGCTGCTCGAGGAGCTGACGGTCTCCGCCTTCGACTCCTCAGTGCTGCTGGTCGTCCGGCATGCCGAGGCGCAGAAGCGCAAGACCTGGAAGCGCAAGGACTCCGAGCGGCCGTTGGCGCCGGAAGGTCGGCGTACCGCGGAGCGGCTGGTGCCGGTGCTCGCGGCGTACGGCGTAACCCGCGTGGTCACGAGCGACGCAAAGCGGTGCGTGGACACGATGCTGCCGTTTGTCGACGCGTACGGCGTCAAGACCCGACTCGAGCCTGGCCTGTCGGAGGAGAAGGTCTCTGAAGCCGTGCTCGGGCAGCTGGCGGCACAGGCGTTGGGCAGCGCCAAGCGGACGGCGATCTGCACCCACCGGCCGGTGCTGCGGAAGCTGTACGCAGCGCTCGGGATCGACAAGACGCCGCTGCCTCCCGGCGGCCTGATCGTCGTACACCGCGCGCAGGGGAAGGTGCTGTCGGTCGAGAAGCCGGAGTGACCGACGTGCCCGACTGACCAGCCCGCAGTTGTCGGCGGCGGGTCAAGGCAGGAAGATCCGCAGCACCAGGTAGACGAAGGCAGAGACCAGCCCGGCCGCGGGGAAGGTCAGCACCCAGGCGGTGACGATGGTCCGGGCGACGCCCCAGCGGACCGCGGAGCGGCGTTTGGTGGCGCCGGAGCCCATCACTCCCGACGTGATGATGTGGGTGGTCGAGACCGGCGCCTTGTAGACGAACGCGGTGATGTACAGGATCGACGCGGCGGTCACCTCGGCAGCGAACGCGCGCGGCGGGTCGAGGTGGATGATCCCGCGTCCCATCGTCCGCATGATCCGCCAGCCGCCCGAGTAGGTTCCGAGCGAGATGGCCGTGGCCGCCGACACGATGACCCACCAAGGCAGGCCCTGGCCGCTCTCCGCGTGGCCGGACGTGACCAGCGCGAGGAAGATCACGCCCATGGTCTTCTGGGCGTCCTGGAGGCCGTGGCCGAGCGCCATCGCCGATGCCGAGAACACCTGGGCGAGCTTGAACCCGCGGTTGACCGGGCCTGGCTTTCGTCGGCGGAAGATCCACATGATCGCGAGCATGAGCAGGAAGGCGACTCCGAACCCGACAAGCGGCGAGGCCACCATCGGGATCAGCACCTTCTCGCGGATCGCGGTCCAGTGCACCAGGCTGCCGGAGGCGAGGGCTGCGCCGACGAGACCACCGATGAGGGCGTGCGACGAGGATGACGGCAGCCCGAAGTACCACGTGAGCAGGTTCCACGTGATAGCGCCGACCAGCCCGGCGATGACGATCACGAGCCCGCGGCTGCCGTCCGGCGGGTCGATGACGGCACTGACCGTGTTGGCGACCTCCTGGCCGAGGAAGGCGCCGGCGAAGTTCATCACGGCGGCGAGGGTCAGAGCGAGGCGCGGTGTCAGGGCTCGGGTGGAGATCGAGGTGGCGATCGCGTTGGCGGCGTCGTGGAAACCGTTGGTGTAGTCGAACGCGAGGGCGACGGCCACGACGGCGAGCACCAGCCCGAGCTCCACGCCTAGTGCCCCTCTGCGGGCGCGCGACCGTCCTCGGCCGCGAGTCGGCGGTGCACAGCGCTCAGGACTCCTTGACGGCGATCTGCTCGACGGTGTTCGCCACCGACTCGAACGCGTCGATTGCCGCCTCCAGAGCGTCCACGATGTCCTTCAGCTTGAGTACCGTCAAGGCGTCGTACGAGCCGTTGAAAAGGCTGGCGAGAATGCGCCGGTACGACTTGTCCCCGGCGTTCTCCAGGCGGTTGATCTCGACCCAGTACTCGTCGAGGTCTCGCATGGTCCGCAGCTTGGGCATGCTCTCGGCGGTGAGCTCGGCCGAGCGCTGCAGGACCTCGACCTGGTTGGCGAGCTCGGCGGGCAGCTCTTTGACCTCGTACAGGTTGACGAGGTCGACGGCCTCCTCCATGTAGTCCATGACGTCGTCGAGCCCGATGGCGAGACGGTAGATGTCCTCGCGGTCGAACGGTGTGACGAACGTGGTGTTCACCCGGCGGATGATGGCGTGCGTCGTCTCGTCGGCCTCGTGCTCGGCCTTGCGCATGCGCTTGGACAGGCTCTTGCGGTCACAGGTGCTGGAGAGCATCTCGGCGAGGAGCTCCGTCCCGCCAACGAGGTTGGTGGCCGACTCCGAGATGAGGTCGTAGAACGTGCTGTCCACGGGTCGGAAACGCAAGCGCACGAGAAGCTCCAGTCCAGCGCCGGAAGGTCACCGCCATGCTAGGGGGTGAACGGGTGACGCGCGCAAGGTCGCCCGGGTCACCATTGGCGACGTTGTGCACGCGGCCGCCGCGAGTCGCCCCGATTGCCGACGATGGCCGCTATCGGCGGGATGAACATCGCAACCACGCTCATGGCGATGGCGGCTCCTGTGGAGAAGAACCTGACCACGAACCACGCGAGGATGATGAGGGCGAGGCAGGTTCCCATGAGCGCGAAGTAGCGCCGCTGCCGACCCACGATGCGAGCCTACGTGGGCTTGGTGGAGGCCGGGGTCCAGCCGAGTTGGCTAGCGCGGCGTGACGATCCTTTTGATGGCCCTCTTGACGGCCGTCGTCGTCGCAATCACCAGGGCTGCTCCGGCGAACGCGCCAACAGCGAGGAAGGCGGCCCCTACCTCCCAGAGGTTCGCACCGATCACGC
>JBBQKY010000152.1:0-6273 GCA_038327385.1 Propionibacteriales bacterium | reverse complement strand
ATGTCGGCCGCGGATCGATAGTGCCCGGGTGAACCGGCCCCGGCGCGCCGCGCAACGGAAAACCCGAAGGGAGCTCGCGTGTCACTGGACGCTGCGGCTAAGAAGGAAATCATCGACACCTATGCCACCAGCGACGGGGATACCGGGTCACCGGAGGTTCAGGTAGCGCTGCTCACCAAGCGGATCGCCGACCTTACCGACCATCTCAAAATGCACAAGCACGACCATCACAGTCGTCGTGGCCTGCTGCTACTCGTCGGTCAGCGACGTCGGTTGCTCAACTACCTGCAGCAAACCGAGATCTCTCGCTATCGAAGCATCATCGAGCGGCTGGGCCTGCGCCGCTAGCGCAGCCAACCTGAGCCTCAGGGCGGCCACCAATCGAACTGTCCGCCTCGCGCCTGACGGGCCGGTACGACGACGAGATCCCGCTAACTGAATAGAGATCAACACCCAACTGAAGCGGTGTCGCACACGGCGACATCGACACCAGTGACGTCACGCGCCCTCGCCGGACAGCAGAGCCAACCGCGAGGCACCGGTCCTCGGTAGTGACCTTCGGGATGAGCTTGTCCCGCGGGCCTCGATCGAAGACCGGCCTCCGAAGTCAGCGTGGCTTCCCGCTCTGCGGGCAGCCGTGAGCCGTGAGCCGAGCGCCGAGTGCGCCGCCGACACGGCCCGCACGCCGATGGCGTTCGTCGCGTGACGTCACGCAAACGAAAGGCTTGACCCCTCATGGGTAACGAACCCCAGTCCGTCCAGACCGTTATCGACAACGGCAGGCACGGCACCCGCACCATCCGATTCGAGACCGGCCAGCTTGCCATGCAGGCCGCCGGCTCCGCCGTCGCCTACCTCGACGAGGAGACCATGCTGTTGTCGGCAACCACCGCCGGCAAGCACCCCAAGGAACAGTTCGACTTCTTCCCCCTGACCGTCGACGTCGAGGAGCGGATGTACGCCGCGGGCCGGATCCCCGGCTCGTTCTTCCGCCGCGAAGGCCGTCCGTCCGAGGACGCGATCCTCACCTGTCGCCTCATCGACCGGCCACTGCGGCCGTCGTTCGTGTCCGGCCTGCGCAACGAGGTCCAGGTCGTCATCACCGTGATGGCGCTGCACCCCGACTCGCCGTACGACGTGCTGGCCATCAACGCGGCGTCCATGTCGACGCAGCTGAGCGGCTTGCCGTTCAGTGGTCCCGTCGGCGCCACCCGAGTCGCCCTCATCGACGGCCAGTGGGTGGCCTTCCCGACGTACAGCCAGACCAAGGAGTCGGTCTTCGACATGGTCGTCGCCGGCCGGGTCACCGACAGTGGCGACGTCGCGATCATGATGGTCGAGGCCGAGTCCACCGAAGCCACGTGGGAGAAGGTCCGCGCCGGGTCGCAGGCTCCCACCGAGGAGATCGTCTCCCAGGGTCTCGAGGCGTCCAAGGTCTTCATCAAGCAGCTCTGTGAGGCGCAGCAGCAGCTGGCGGATGTGGCCGCCAAGCCGGTCACCCAGTTCCCGCGCTTCCTCGACTACCAGGACGACGCGTTCGAGGCCGTCGAGGCCGCCGCGAGCGGGGACCTGGCCGAGGCGCTGGCCATCGCCGGCAAGCAGGAACGTGAGGAGCGCCTCGACGCAGTCAAGGGAGCCGTCCTCACGACTCTCGGCCAGACGTTCGACGGCCGCGAGAAGGAGCTGGGCGCGGCGTTCCGCGCGCTCACCAAGAAGCTCGTCCGCCAGCGGGTGCTCCGGGAGAGCGTCCGCATCGACGGCCGTGGGCTCGCCGACATCCGTACACTGAGCGCCGAGGTCGGCATGGTGCCGCGCGTGCATGGCTCAGCGCTCTTCGAGCGGGGTGAGACCCAGATTCTCGGGATCACCACCCTCAACATGCTGTCGCTGGAGCAGAAGCTCGACACCTTGTCGCCGGAGAAGAGCCGGCGCTACATGCACAACTACAACTTCCCGCCTTACTCGACTGGTGAGACGGGCCGGGTCGGCTCCCCGAAGCGCCGTGAGATCGGTCATGGCGCACTCGCCGGCCGAGCGCTGATCCCTGTCCTGCCGACTCGCGAGGAGTTCCCCTACGCGATCCGTCAGGTATCCGAGGCTCTCAGCTCCAACGGCTCGACCTCGATGGGCTCGGTCTGCGCCTCGACGATGGGTCTGCTCAACGCCGGCGTGCCGCTGCGCGCGTCGGTCGCCGGCATCGCCATGGGCCTCATCTCCGGAGACGTCGACGGCGAGCAGAAGTACTTCACGCTGACCGACATCCTCGGCGCCGAGGACGCCTTCGGCGACATGGACTTCAAGGTCGCCGGAACGCGCGAGTTCGTCACGGCCCTGCAGCTCGACACCAAGCTCGACGGCATCCCGGCTTCCGTGTTGGGCTCCGCTCTCGAGCAAGCACGCGACGCCCGCATGACGATCCTCGACGTGATGGCGGAGGCGATCGACGCTCCCGACGAGATGGCCCCGACCGCCCCGCGGATCCTGACGATGCACGTCCCGATCGACAAGATCGGTGAGGTGATCGGTCCCAAGGGCAAGATCATCAACCAGATCCAGGACGACACCGGTGCGCAGATCAGCATCGAGGACGACGGCACGATCTACGTCGGGGCGGACAACAGCGTGGCCGCCGAGGCGGCGCGGGCGACGATCAACGCGATCGCCAACCCGCAGATGCCCGAGATCGGTGAGCGCTACCTCGGGACAGTCGTCAAGACGACCAACTTCGGTGCATTCGTCTCGCTGCTCCCCGGCAAGGACGGACTGCTGCACATCTCGAAGCTGCGCGCCCTGGCCGGCGGCAAGCGCGTCGAGAACGTCGAGGACGTCGTCTCGGTCGGGCAGAAGCTGCAGGTCGAGATCGGGGAGATCGACGACCGGGGCAAGCTGAGCCTCGTTCCCGTCGTCGAGGACGACCAAGGCCCGGCCGGCGACCAAGCCCCGCAGCAGCAGGACCAGAGCCAGCCCGTCGACGCCTGACCGTGCGGTACCTCTCGGCGCTGGACCAGCCAGCCGGCTCGACCCGCACCCTGCTGAGGGAGACCGGCGACGACGGACAGGTGGCCTCGGTCATCCGTCGCACGGTGCTCCCGGGCGGGCTGCGGGTCGTCACCGAGGCGATGCCGGGAGCCCGGTCGACGACCCTCGGGCTGTGGACCGGAGTCGGCTCCCGCGACGAGTCACGCTCGCTCGCGGGAGCCACGCACTTTCTCGAGCACCTGCTGTTCAAGGGCACCCGTCGTCGTACGGCGCTCGACATCTCCGCCGAGCTCGATGCGGTCGGTGGGGAGCTCAACGCCTTTACCGGCAAGGAGTACACGTGCTACCACGCACGGGTGCTCGACGCGGATGTGCCGCTGGCCGTCGATGTGCTGTGCGACATGGTCACCTCGTCGCTCCTGCCGGCGGCCGAGGTCGAGTCCGAGCGCAACGTGATCCTCGAGGAGATCGCGATGCACGACGACGACCACGACGAGGTCGTGCATGACGCGTTCGTGTCGGCGCTGTACGGCGACACCCCCCTGGGGCGGGCCATCACCGGAACGCCCGACTCCATCAACGCGCTGACCCGTCAGCAGATCAGCGGCTACTACCGCCGGCGCTACACCGCGGACAGACTGGTCTTCGCGGCTGCCGGCAGCGTCGACCACGCGGGGCTCGTCAAGCTCGTCAAGGCCGCCTTTGTTACCGCGGATGCGCTGGGTGACGAGGCCGGGATGCCGAGCGCCGTACGACCAGCGGGTGCCCAAAGAGTCAATCCGGCCTCCACGGTGGTGATCGAGCGGCCCGCTGAGCAGACGACGTTCGTGATGGGCGTGCCCGCCTTGCCGCGAAACCATCCGAAACGCTTCGCCCTAGGGATCCTGAACTCGGCACTAGGCGGTGGCACGTCGAGCCGGCTGTTCCAGGAGGTGCGGGAGCGCCGGGGCCTCGCCTACACGATCTACTCGTTCGGCAGCCAGCACGTGGATACCGGCTATCTCGCCATCGGCGGCGCCTGCATCCCCCGCAAGCTCCCCGACGTGTTGGCCATCTGCCGCGAAGAGCTGGTGAAGGTGTCGAGCGACGGGCTGAGCGTCGACGAGTTCGAGCGTGGCAAGGGCCAGCTCCGCGGCAGCATGGTCATGGGCCTCGAAGACTCGAGCGCACGGATGTCGCGCATCGGCAAGGCCGAGCTGGTTCCTGGCGGGCTGATAAGCATCGACGAGTCGATGTCCCTGATCAATGCCGTCACGCTCGACGACGTGCACGATGTCGCCCAGGACGTCTTGAGCGCCGAGCCGACACTGTCGGTGCTGGGTCCGGCCAAGGCCGTCAGCAAGCTCGCTCGAGGCGGGGCCCTAAACGGCTGAAGCGGCGCACTGGACCACCTGGCGGAAGCCGTCGTCGATTCAGCACGCACCCTGCGAGCTAAGGCTCTGCCAGCGTCCACTGAACCGTACGGTGACTGCCGTCGTATATCGCTTCATGAAACCTTTGATGCTGGTTGCCACAGCCGCTGTCCTGTCCACCGTCGTCGCTGGGTGTAGCTCGTCGGGGAGCGACTCGAGCCCCCCTTCATCCCCTCGGCAGTCCGCACCGTCCTCGGCGTCGCCGCCGTCAAGCCCATCGACGTCAAGCCCATCGTCGCCGGCCCCGGCCGGCGCCGGCATCGTCATCAACAGCTTCAAGTTCTCTGGCGAGATGACCGTTTCGCCCGGCGAGAAGGTCACGGTCACGAACGACGACAGCGTGGCGCACACGCTCACCGACCAGGCGACTCAGCTGTTCGACACGGGTAACATCACAGCCAACGGAGGCATCGGGCACTTCACCGCGCCCACCAAGCCCGGCAAATACCCGTTCGGGTGCAGCTATCACGCCGACATGGCGGGTGTCCTCATCGTGAAGGGCTGATGACGTTGCCAAAGCGCTGCCCGGCCGCATGGGATCTGCAGCCGGTCGGTGCGCCGGCACTCGGACGCGCGATCGCATGAGCAGCGAACACGAGCGTGCGCGCCGTGCTGGACGGCGAGCGCCACCGAGCGAGCCGTCGGGTCACAGTCGGCCTCGAGCGTTACAGGCTGTCGCGCATGAGGGCCGAGGGGGGATGAACGACGACGAGCTGATGCGGATACTGCACGACCAGCACGCGCGGGTCCTGTGGAGCTACGTCGTCGGCCTCACTGCCGGAGACGCGGCCCGAGCCCAGGACATCGTCCAGGAGACACTGTTGCGCGCGTGGCGCACGCCTGATGTGCTCAGCCAGTCAACCGGCTCCGCGCGGGCCTGGCTGTTCACGGTCGCCCGCCGGATCGTCATAGACGAATGGCGCTCGAGCCGGTCCAGACGCGAGGTTGTCACCGACCGACCGCCGGAGTCCGCTGTTTCTGACGGCGTCGAGCACCTTGCCAACCGCACGCTCGTGATGGCCGCGCTCAGCCGGCTATCCGAGGATCACCGCCAAGTGCTCCTCGAGACCTACATCCGGGGATCGTCGGTGGCGGAAGCCGCGTTGAAGCTCGGCGTGCCGACCGGCACCATCAAGTCTCGTACACATTACGCACTACACGCGTTCAAGCTGGCCGTGGAAGAGCTGGGGGGTGCAAGATGACGGAGGACCCGTTCGAGACCATCGACGGCGCCTATGTCGTCGGCTCGCTGTCCGCCGCTGACCGTGAGCTTTTCGAAGCCCATCTGGAGTCTTGTGATGCCTGCATGCAGCGGGTTGCCGCGCTCTGGGCGGTACCCGATCTTCTCGACCTCGCCCCTATCGAAGCCTTCAAAGCGGTCGCCGCTCCGGCGGCGGACGACTACGGGGAGCTCCTCGCGACACTGACCACGGCTGCCCCGGCACAGGAGCCGGGGCAGGACAACAGCGATCCAGCCTTCCCAGAAGATCTGCTGCCCAGCTTGCTTCAGCGCATCGGGCGCCAGCGGCACAGGCGACGCATTCTCAGTCGGGTCGCCGCCGGGATCGTGGCCGCGTGCGTGCTCGCGCTGGCTGGCGTCATCGCCTTCACGGCGACCGACCACTCGTCTCGCCAACCGACTGCCACCGCCCCCACAGTCACCGTGGCTAACGCGACGCTGGCCGTGCAGCTGAGCGTGACGAGCCACGACTCGTGGGACGAGGTCAACCTGACCTGCACCTACAAGTCCCAGACCTTCGTCACCGGCAACTACACCGCCATCGCGAAAGACAAGTCCGGGCGGAGCGAGGTCGTCGGGAGCTGGCCCGTGATCCCTGGCCAGACCGCCGTCGTTCAGACACCGACCACCTTTCACACCGGC
>JBBQKY010000151.1:0-6290 GCA_038327385.1 Propionibacteriales bacterium | reverse complement strand
TACCTCGACTACGTCGCCGCCCAGCTCAACAACCGACCCCGCAAAACACTCGGCTGGCACACCCCCGCCGAAGAGCTCAACCGGCTACTGTCAACACCGTCCGAACCATCACGTGTTGCGTCGACCGGTTGAATCCGCCCTCGGATGGTCGGGCGGGAAGTGTCGGATGGTCAGGCTGGGGAGAGGAAGGCGGTGAGGGCAGCGGCGTACATCGCCGGGTCGTGGGCTCCGCAGAGCTCCCGCGCCGAGTGCATCGACAGCGTCGCCGCGCCGAAGTCAACGGTCGTCGCGCCGGTGAGGGCAGCGGTGATCGGGCCGACGGTGGACCCGCACGGCACGTCCGATCGCGTCACGAACTGCTGGACGGGTACGTCGGCCTGCTCGCACGCCAACACGAACGCCGCCGTGCCACTGGCATCGGTGGCGTACCGCAGGCGGTTGTTGATCTTCAGCACCGGACCCGCGTTCACGGCGATGTGATGCTGCGGCTCGTGCCGCTCGACGTAGTTGGGGTGGGTCGCGTGGGCCATGTCCCCGGACGCGATGACGGACGCGGCCATGGCGCGTAGGTAGTCCTCCCGGCCGCCGCCGAGGGTCGCCACTATGCGCTCCAGCGCGGCTGGCAACAGCGTCGAGAAGGCGCCACGCTCCGACATGCTGCCGTTCTCCTCGTGGTCGAAGAGGACGAGAACGGGGATACGGGGGGCTCCCGGCGGTGATCGCGTCGCGGCGAGCATCGCGCGCACACCCGCGTAGCAGGTCGCCAGGTTGTCGAGCCGAGGTGCCGCGATCAGCTCGCGGTCCTGGCCGATCCGCCGGGACGGAGTGAGGTCGTGGGTCATCAGGTCCCAGCCGAGGACGTCGGTGCGCTCGCACTCCAGGGTGTCCGCGACCATCGCGGCGAAATCGCCAGGCTCGTGGCCGACCCCCCAGATCGGGGCCAGGTGCAGCTGCGGGTTCAGCTTCACCCCCGCCTCGTCGACGTCGCGATCGAGGTGGACAGCGAGCTGGGCTACCCGCAGGATCGGGTCGTTGATGGCCAGCAGGTGCTGCGCGGTGCCGGCTCCGTCTCGGACGACGACCCGCCCGGACAGGCCCAGGTCGCGGTCCAGCCACGAGTTCAGCAGCGGGCCACCGTAGACCTCGACGCCGAGCAGCCGCCAACCGGCTCGCGAGACGTCGGGGTGCGGCTTCACGCGCAGGTTGGGACTGTCGGTGTGCGCTCCCACGACCCGAAAGGCGGTAGTGGCACTGTCGGCGTACTCGGTGCTCCAAGCGACCAAGGATCCGCCGCGCAGGGTGTAGTAGCTGCCCCGCTCACGCGGCCACGAGGACACCTCGGCAACCTCTGTGAAGCCCTGCGCAGCGAGCCGCTCGGCGGCCTGGGCACATGCGTGGAACGGTGACGGTGAGGCGTCGAGGTAGGCGCAAAGGCCCGCCGCCTCGATGTCAGTGTCGAAGGTCTCGGCCATGCGGTCGACTCTGGCAGACGTCCAAGGTCCGAGAGAACGAGGGACGCGCGGCCGGTGTAGGTTCGGGCGTCGTGCTCGGGCTGGCTGTGTCGCTGGTGCTGCTGGCTGTCGTACTCGTCGTCTCGATCACCAGACCGCGCCTGCTGCCCGAGTCGGTCGTCGCACTCGCCTGCGCAGGCGTCGCGCTCGTGTCAGGAGTGGTCAGTTGGGAGCAGGCCACCGATGAGCTCAGCCACCTCGCGCCGGTGCTCGTCTTCCTCGCCGCCGTGCTGCTGCTCGGCACCTGCTGTGGAAGCGAGGGGCTCTTCGACGCGGTTGGGTCGTGGATCGCGAGGTCGCGCGGAGGCCAAGGTCGCCTCCTGCTCTCCGTGTTCGCCGTTGCTGCGGTGGTCACGAGCGTTCTCAGCCTCGATGCCACGGTCGTGCTCCTGACCCCCGTCGTGCTGTCCGCAGCGGCGCTGCTCGACGTCTCGCCGCGGCCTTACGTCTACGCGACGGGCCATGTGGCGAACTCCGGGTCGCTGTTCCTCCCGACTGGCAACCTGACCAACCTGCTGGCGCTCAGTGCTGCCGGGTTCACCCTCGTGCACTTCGCCGCTCTGATGCTGCTGCCGGGACTGCTGGTCCTCGGGGTCGAGTACGCCGTGTTCCGAGCCTTCTTCCGTGCAGACCTGGTGCGTCCGACCACGGCACCGGCGCCAACCGCCACAACCACCCCAAGGTTCGCCATTGGAGTGCTGGCACTGACCCTTGTCGGCTTCGTTGTCACGTCGATCGTGGGCGTCGAAGCGTACTGGGCGGCCCTCGCCGGTGCCGTGGTGCTCGGCACACACACGCTGGCAACGCGCCAAGCGGGTCCGGTCGCCCTTATGAGAGCGGTAGGTGCGCCCTTTCTCTGCTTCGTGATCGGGCTTGCCGTGGTGGTCAGGTCCGCCGTGGAGAACGGCTTGGGCGACGCGGCTGAGAGGTTGATTCCCGGTGGTCACACGCTGCTCGCGCTGCTGGTGGCAGCGGCCGTCGCCGCCGTCCTGGCCAATGCGGTGAACAACCTGCCTGCCGTCCTGATCCTGCTTCCGGCCGCGGCGTCAGCGGGGTCGCTCAGCGTGCTCGCCGTGTTGATCGGCGTCAACGTCGGGCCGAACCTGACCTACCCGGGGTCGCTCGCCACCTTGCTGTGGCGCCGGGTGCTGCGCGAGCAGGATCTGGTGCCGTCGCTTCGCCGGTTCACCCTGCTCGGTCTGCTCACCGTGCCGGCTTGTGTTGTCGTCGGCGTCCTCGGGCTATGGCTCAGCGGACACATCGTGCCGTAGGCGGGACGGCCGCCCGTAGCATCGGCCCATGCCCATGCCCATGCCCATGCAGGTGCTGCCGGCCATCCTGGCGCCTCAGCTGTCAGTCGTCTTCTGCGGTACGGCGGTCGGCGAGTGCGCTGCCGCCCGCGGGCACCACTACGCCGGCCCGGGCAACAGCTTCTGGCGCCTCCTGCACGAAGCCGGGTTCACCCAGCGGCGACTCCCTCCGGAGGAGGACGCGACGCTGCCGTCGTACGGCTACGGGCTGACCGACCTGCTGCAGGTCGAGGCCCAGAGCCAACACCGCGGGCGCCGGTTCGACGTTGCGTCGCTGGTGGCGACCGTGCAGGTGTACCAGCCGAGGTGGCTGGCGTTCACCAGCAAGACGGCCGGACAGGCTGCCGCCCGCGGGCTGGGGCTCGCCGTGCCCGGGCTGGGCCCGGCTGACTGGCGGATCGGCGAGACTCCCGTCTTCGTCCTGCCGAGCCCCAGCGGCGTCAACCAGCGACGCGACTACGACGGCAGGCCGACCCGCGTCGAGTGGTGGAGGGAGCTGGCTCAGACCCGCTAACCTGCGCACATGGCACGACGGGTGTACCTCCACATCGGCACGATGAAGTCGGCGACGACCTACGTGCAGCAGCTGTGCGAGCTGAACACCGACCATCTGGCCGCTTCCGGGGTGCTGTGGCCGCCAGGGGACCTGAGATACCAGGCGATCAGGGACCTCTTCGGCCGGGAGGCGAAGGGAGCGGACTTCACCCGCACCTGGCCGACCCTGGCCCGCCATATGCGCCGCCACTCCGGTGACGTGCTCGTCTCCAACGAGCTGCTCGCCCAGATCGACGCGAAGCACATCAGACAGCTCGTAAAGGCGGTCTCGCCGGCTGAGGCGCACGTGATGGTGACGGCGCGAGACCCGGCCCGGTCGATACCGTCGCACTGGCAGACCACCATCAAGAACGGGAAGACACACACCTGGTCGGAATTCGCGGCGGCGGTCTGCACGGACGGACCGGCGCCGGATCCGGTCGGCGACAGCGAGGAGTCCGCGGAGGCCGGCCCTTCGGACGCCCTGCACATGCACGAGTGGTTCTGGCGGAGACACGACTTGGTGGCGCTCGTGGCCAGGTGGCAGCGGTACGTCCCGGTGGAGCGCATATCGATCGTGACCGTCCCGCCGTCCGGAGGGGATCGCGAAGCCGTGGCCCGACGGTTCGGGAGCGTCATCGGTGTCGACATGGTGGGACTCAAACAGCCGGCGTCGTGGAGCAACTCGTCGCTCGGCGCCCATTCCGCGGAGCTCATGCGCCGGCTGAATGAGCGCGCGGGCGACATCGACAGGTTCCAGCGGTCGATCGGATACCGAGGAGGTGTTGGCGGGGCGCTGGCGGCTCGGGCCACTGAGGAGCCGATCTTCGCATTGTCACAGGCGCAACAGGACTGGGTGGCGGCCCGCGCCCAGAAGGTCAACGCCGAGCTGGAGGGAATGGGTGTCCAAGTGGTCGGGGACCTCGCTGACCTCCTGCCGGCAGACTCACCACCGCCCGAAGCTGTCGACCCGGGTGCGGCCTCGGATACCGAGCTTCTCGATGCCGCGTCGCGAGGCCTGATGGGCATGGCGGAGACGATCACGACGGTGACTCTCGTCCGCAAGAAGGTGGTGGTGCAGCTGGAGGAGCTGCAGAAGGAGCATGGCAAGGAGCAACGAGTGGCGGCGCGCCAGCGGGCGCGGATCGCCCGGCTGCAGAAGACCGCCCCACAAGAGCAACAGCTTGTCGCCAAGGTCCGCAGCCAGGTCGGCTCCGGTATTCGGCGGAGTCGCCTCCTCGCGCGAACCGTCGATCGGCTCCGCGGTCGCCAGCCGAACGAGTGACGGTCTGACAGCTCCGGCTGAGAGCCAGCTCCGCACGGGCGATGGTCCGGCTTCGACGCCTGTTTCTGAGCGGTCAGCCGGCAAGGTCGCGAAAGCATGCGCTGGCTGACGAGCCTCGCGCGTTAGCGACGTCGAGTGCCCGGCCCGGGCGTGCTCACGGCAGCCGGGTGGGAGCTCCCTGCGGGGTTGCGACAACGACCATGTTGTCCTGGTAGCCGCCGAGGTCGGGATCGTAGGTGCCACCACACGTGAGCAGCACGAGCCTTCCGTCGCCAGCAGGAGCGAACACACGTGCATCCGTAGCCAGCGACGTCTTTGGCTCGAGGTGAGCCGAGACCACGACGAACTTCTGCCGGAGATGGGCCGAGTCCATCAGCACTGCATCACCTGGGTGCATGGCAAGCAGCTCTGCGAACTTGCCGATTCCCTGGGTGAAGGAGTCCACGTGGGCCGCGACGACGATCGATCCGAACGGGTCGCCAATCCGAGAGCTGCCGTCCCACCAGCCAGCTAGGCCAATGTCGGCCGGCACCTGCAGGACTCCTGAGGTATCCGTAGCCGCAGGCAGCACGCGCATCTGGGCGCCGCTGGGCAATGTGATGTCGACTGGTCGCTCGGACTCGATGTCTGATGCGGCCGGACTGGCGGTCTGGGCCGGCGCGACCGGTGAACCCACCGGATGCGTTGCGTGATTCTTGGCACTACGGGAAGCCGGCATGCGTCCTGGGAAATGCGGCTCCGAGGCGTGCAACCGCGTCTCGGGGTCCCCCGTACCTGACGCCGCCGACCCCCAGCCTGCGTAGGCAGCTCCACAGGCTATGGCCGTGCACAGCAAGACCACTCCTGAACAATAGACAATCGACGTCGACGGTCGTCGACGCCTGGCCGCGGCTTCAGGCGACAACGCGACGCCGCAGCACCAAGATCATGATCAGTCCCGCTAACCCGGCCAGCAGTTGCTCGGCGCCCTCTGAATGGCCCGCCGCCGCGGGACGTGTTGCCACGAGTCCGGCCGACCCGGTGTCGACGTGGCTCGGCTGCGAAGAACCCGACGACCTCAGCGACAACACCTGCAAGATGGCGTCCATGCCGCCGTTCGTAGGCTGACCGATTGCGAAAACCCGCGTCAAAGCGCCGGCCTTCACGGAGATGTCGACCGGACCGAACAACGGCTGGGCCTGATCTTGGCCAGTCGGCACGATGTCGGCTGAGTAGGTCTGAGCTGGCACGTCCGCACCGACGAACTCGCCGTTGGCGATGTTGGAGAAGAGCACCTGCCCGTTGACCCGCACGTCAGCCGGGGGCACCACGGCGGTGTGAGCGATGACCAACCTGCCCTTCGCAGGTGCAACAGGCTGAACATCGTTGTTGAACACGGTGACCAGGGGTCTCGCGGAGGGCCCTGCCGGCAGATGCAGGACGACATCTGTGCTGGGCTTGGAGATGTCGAACGAGGAGGGGACCACCCACGTGCCACTGTCGAACTTCACCACGTGTCGCCCCGGCGTGATGTTCAACGGGCCGACGATCTCCTTGACGCCGATGTCTCGCGCAACGACGTGGCCGTCGAGGCTCACGTCAACAGAGACGCCCGGAGTCCCTTGGATCATGTAGAGCTGGTCATGCGGAGGCCGCGCGCGTGCCGCTGAG
>JBBQKY010000150.1:0-6299 GCA_038327385.1 Propionibacteriales bacterium | reverse complement strand
GACGGCCGAGGGGTACTCCGCGACGTCAGCCTGAGCATCGGCAGGGGAGAGTTCGTCGCGCTGCTGGGCCGCAGCGGATCGGGCAAGAGCACGCTGCTTCGCATCCTCGCCGGGCTCGACGACGGGTACCGTGGCGCCGTCCGGTCACCGGCCAACACCGCTGTCGTCTTCCAGGACGCTCGCCTGCTGCCGTGGGCGCGGGTGGGCGCGAACGTCTCGCTGGGACTGGGCGGTCGCGAGGCACGGTCGCAGGCGGTGAAGGCACTGAGCGAGGTGGGCCTCGCCGACCAGCTGGATGCGTGGCCCAAGACGCTGTCGGGTGGCGAGGCCCAGCGAGCCGCTCTCGCCAGGGCACTCGTCCGCGAGCCGGACCTGCTGCTCCTCGATGAGCCCTTCGGAGCGCTGGACGCACTGACCCGGCTCAAGATGCACGCGCTCCTGCGCGCGCTGTGTCGCAAGCACTTTCCCGCCGCGCTGCTGGTGACGCACGACGTCGACGAGGCGATCATCCTCGCCGATCGTGTCGCCGTCCTCACCGACGGCGTCCTCTCGCTCGAGCTGCCGATCGACCTCCCGCCGGAGAACCGGCGCAAGGACCCCCACTTCCTGGTCGTACGCGACCGGCTGCTCCAGGAGCTGGGCGTCGCCGACGACGACCGCTGACCCACGCGCTTCACTCCACACATTCGGAAAGGCCGAACCATGCTCGAAGCACCCGCACCTCGCCAAAGCCGGCGCCCGCTCGCGCGGCTGGTTGTCGTCGCCATTGCCTCGTTGGCGATCGCACTGCTCAGCGCCTGCAGCACAGACAGTACGGCGGCGAACCCGACCACCTTGCGCGTCGGGCAGCTCGGCTCGGTCGAGCTGAACAAAGCGCTCCTGCAGGCGTCCGGACAGGACCAGGGCATGGGTTACAAGCTGAGCTGGCAGCTGTTCCCCGCAGGGCCGCAGCTCATCGAGGCCAGCGGCTCGCTCGATGTCGGCCAGATGCCCGACACCCCGCCGATCTTCGCGCAGGTGGCCAAGGCACGGATCAAGGTCGTCGCCGCCGGAAGGTCGTTCGACCCGGCAAAGGAGTCGACGGTCAAGATCGCGGTCCCGAAGGGCTCGCCGATCACGTCCATGTCCCAGCTCAAAGGCAAGAAGGTCGCGATCTTCGAAGGCACGATCCTGCAGTACACGGTGCTCCAGGCCCTGCAGAAGGCGGGCCTGTCGTACGACGACATCACGCCGGTCAACCTCGACCCCGCCGACGCCGTCAGCGCCTTCCAGTCCGGTGACGTCGACGCCATCGCCGCCTCGACCCGCAGCTTGCGCAGCTTCAGGCAGCCGGCGCACGCGTGATCGGCGACGGTGTCGGGATCACATCAGGTCTGTCCTTCGTGATCGCGACGGACAGCGCGCTGGCAGACCCCGCCAAGAACAAGCTGGTGCTCGACTTCATCCAGCGCCTGAACAAGGCGCAGCTCTGGGCCAACACCCACCAGGCAGAGTGGGCGCAGAAGTATGCCGACGTGACCGGCCTGCCGGCGAGCCTCACCACGGCGATCGTCCAGCGGCAGCACTACACTCCGGTGCCGATCGACGCCACCGTGTACAAGTGGCAGCAGAACCAGGCTGACGCCTACCATCAGCTCGGGCTCATCCCGAAGCTCGACGTGTCGCCCGAGTTCGACACCGAGTTCAACAGCGCCCTGTTCGGAGGCACCAAGTGACATCCGCCATCCCCGAGCCGGCCCGCGGGTACGAGAGGTGGCCGGGCAGGGTCGGGCGCACCGTCCCCGAGACCCAGCGTGCCTGGCCGCGGGAGCGGCGGGCGCCGGAGGGCAGCCCCAACATCGTCGTCGTGCTTCTCGACGACATGGGCTACAGCGACATCGGCCCGTTCGGCAGCGAGATCGCCACGCCGAACCTGGACCGGCTGGCCGCTGGCGGTTTCCGGCTGACGAACTACCACACCACCCCGGTCTGCTCCCCGGCTCGGGCAGCTGCCCTGACCGGCCTCAACCCGCGCCGGGCGGGCTACGCCAGCGTGGCGAACTCCGACCCCGGGCTCCCGAACCTGCGCCTGGAGCTCGACGAGGACGTGCTGGCGCTCCCGGAGATCCTCCGGGGCGCCGGCTATGCGACGTTCGCCATCGGCAAGTGGCATCTCACCAGGGACGCCCTGATGAACGACGCAGCCAGCAAGCACACCTGGCCCCTGCAGCGTGGCTTCGACCGCTACTACGGCACGTTGGAGGGCTGCAACAGCTTCTTCCACCCGAACCGGCTCATCCGCGACAACAGCCCGCTCGACCTGGTCGACGTACCCGACGGCTACTACCTGACCGACGACCTGACCGACAACGCGGTGGCGATGATCAAGGCGTTGCGCGCGAACGACTCCCGCAAGCCGTTCTTCTTCTACTTCGCGCACCACGCAATGCACGGACCCCTCGGCGCCAAGCCCGTCGACCTCCAGAAGTACCGTGGCCGCTATGCGCAGGGCTGGGACGAGGTGCGACGTCGCCGGCATGCCAAGCAGGTCGGCCAGGGCATCGTCGGCCCCGACGTCCCGCTGCCGCCACGCAACGCCGAGCCGGGCTTCGACGTGCCGTCGTGGGAGTCCCTGCCGGCCGAGCAGCAGCGGCTCTTCGCACGTCACATGGAGGTCTACGCGGCGATGGTCGACACCGTCGACCAGAGCCTCGGGAGGGTCCTGGACACGATCGCGTCGTACGGCGAGCTCGACAACACGATCGTGATCTTCACCTCGGACAACGGCGGTACGGCGGAAGGCGGCAGGGAGGGGACCCGCAGCTACTTCAGCCGGTTCGTCCACGTGGCGGGGCTGCCCGCGGACTGGAACCCCGACGTCGACCGGGACCTCGACCTGCTCGGGGGGCCGCAGACGATGATCCACTACCCGCGCGGGTGGGGGATGGCCTCGAACACCCCGTTCCGCTTCTACAAGGGCCAGACGTTCGCCGGGGGAGTGCGGGTGCCGTTCCTGCTCTCGTGGCCGGCCGGCCGGCTACGGCGCACCGACGACAACGGGCTCCGTCATCAGTACCAGTACGTCACGGACCTGCTCCCCACCCTTCTCGAGCTCGCCGGCGTCACCTCACCCGAGGTCCGCAACGGACTAGCGGCGAAGTCGGTCGACGGGTTCAGCTTCGTGCCTGTGCTGGAGTCCGAGAGCGCCGAGAGCACCCACCCTGAGCAGTACGCCGAGTTCGGTGGCAACCGCGGCTACTACAGCCGCGGCTGGAAGATCGTCACCAACCATCGCCCGGGTGCGGACTTCGACGACTCTGAGTGGGAGCTGTACGACGTGCGGTCCGACCCGACTGAGCTGCACAACCTCGCCGACGCCGAGCCGGCCCGGCTGAAGGAGCTGGCCGACGCATGGGAGCAGGCGGCGTGGGCGAACACCGTCTTCCCGCTCGCCGACGGGCGCACCCTGTCCGCCGTGCGCCGCCCTGCCGAGACGGAGCTGGAGCGGCCGCTCCGGTTGCTCCCAGGCACCCCGAAGCTCGAGCGGTACCGCTCGTCGAAGCTCGTCAACCTGCGCTCCTTCACCGTCGACGTCGCGTTCCACTACTCACCGGGCGACCAAGGCGTGCTTGTGGCCCATGGCGACCAGGGTGGCGGCTATCTCCTGTACGTCGAGGACTGCGAGGTCCGCGGCGCCTACAACGAGTACGGGCGTCTGCATGAGTTCTCCGCCGGCCGGATCGGTGGGGGCCGCCATGTGGTGCGCTGGGACGCGCGATGGCTGCCCGACTTCCGGTGGGCGATAACCGTCCAGGTCGACGGCACCACCCGTGGTGGCCTCGAGCCGATGGCCATGCTGATCGGCATGGCGCCCTTCAGCGGCATCGATGTCGGCACCAACCGCGGCGGGCCGGTGTCGTGGGGCGTTCACCAAAGACATCGGGACTTCCCCTTCGACGGCCGGATCGACAGTGTCACCTACGCTCCGGGTGAGCTCGCGGCGTACTCACCAGAGCTGGTCGCCCAGGCAGAGCGTGACATCGCGGAGTTCTACGACTGAGTACAGTCGCAGCGATGACGATCCAGATCGCGCCGAGCATGCTGGCCGCCGACTTCGCCAACCTGGAGGCAGCGGCGGCGAGCGTACCCGGCGCCGACTGGCTGCACGTCGACGTGATGGACAACCACTTCGTGCCGAACCTGACGCTCGGGCAGCAGGTCGTGGAGTCGCTGGCCCGGGTCGTGACGCAGCCGCTCGACTGCCATCTGATGATCGAGGACCCCGACAGGTGGGCGCTGGGGTACGTCGAGGCTGGCGCGGCGAGCGTGACGTTCCACATCGAGGCGTGCCGGGCGCCGGTGCGGCTCGCCCGCGAGCTCCGTGGGCACGGTGCCCGGGCCGGAATGGCACTGCGACCGGCTACCCCGATCGAGCCGTACGCCGACCTGCTGGGCGAGCTCGACATGGTGCTGGTGATGACCGTCGAGCCGGGCTTCGGCGGCCAGGCCTTCCTCGATTTCTGCCTGCCGAAGATCCGCCGGACCCGGGAGCTCATCGCCGCCGCCGGGTCGCAGATCTGGCTGCAGGTCGACGGTGGCGTCTCGCTCGACACGATCGAACGTTGCGCGGATGCCGGCGCCGACATGTTCGTCGCCGGGTCTGCCGTGTTCGGTGCCGACGACCCGGACGCCATGGTCTCCCGGCTGAGAGACCTCGCCGGCGCGGAGTAGCATGGCGCTCGTACGAGTGACCACACTCGCGTGCTCCGGGGTCGGTGTAACTCCGAACCGGCGGTGACAGTCCGCGACCCGTCCGCAGCCAGCGGCCGGTTGACTCGGTGAAACTCCGGGACCGACGGTGAAAGTCCGGATGGGAGGATGCACGAGCCTGTCGGTCGCGCTTCATCGCCTCCGGGCGGTCGGCGCTGACCGCGGCTGACGTCCTCCCTGCCGCCTCGGGTCCGCGACCGGACCGAGGAAGCAGCCATGGCGAGCCAGCCCGAGACCGACGCTCTGCGTCGCGCGCTGGTGCTTGCCGGCGAGGTCGACCTCCGCAAAGACCCGAACCCGCGGGTGGGTGCCGTCGTGTTGTCCCCGGCCGGCTCCGTTGTCGCTGAGGCGGTTCACCGCGGCGCCGGCACCCGGCACGCGGAGGCTGCCGCGCTCGCTATGGCGGGCGAGGGTGCCCGGGGTGCAGCGTTGGTCGTCACGCTCGAGCCGTGCAACCACACCGGTCGCACCGGACCGTGCACGGACGCCATCGTCGCGGCCGGGATACGCCGGGTTGTCTACGCCCAGCGTGACCCCAACCCCGAGGCGGCCGGTGGTGTGCAGGCACTGCGCGCTTCGGGTGTCGACGTCGAGGGCGGTCTGCTCGAGCCCGCCGCCCAGGCACTCAACCCTCATTGGACGTTCGCGATGACCCATCTGCGGCCGTTCGTCACCTGGAAGTTCGCTGCCACCCTCGACGGCAGGTCGGCGGCCGTCGACGGCACCGCGCAGTGGGTCTCCGGCAGCGACGCCCGCGCCGACGTGCATCGGCTGCGCGCCGACTGCGACACCATCCTCGTAGGCACCGGCACGGTTGCCAAGGACGACCCCCGACTCACCGTCCGCGACGCGTCGGACCGGGCGCTGGCCCGAGATCTCCAGCCTCGCCGCGCGGTCATGGGGCTGCGCGAGGTGGACCCCGGAAGCCGGGTACTCGACGACGCGGCTGCCACGGTCAGGTTACGGACCCGTGATCCAGCCGGCGCGCTGCGCACGCTCTTCACCGCAGGCAGCCGTCATGTGTGGCTCGAGGGCGGACCCACGCTGGGGGCGGCGTTCCTACGCGCCGGACTCGTCGACGAGGTGGTCGCGTACGTGGCTCCCCTCCTCCTCGGCGCCGGAACGGCGGCGGTCGCCGACCTGGGCATCACCACTCTTGGTGACGCGCTTCGGCTCGACCTGGACGACGTCACGAGGCTCGGCTCCGACGTACGACTAACCCTGAGGGGGCCGCGCTGATGTTCACCGGCATCGTCGAGGAGCTGGGTGAAGTGCTCGCGCTGGAACGCGAAGCCGGGTCTGCCCGGATCACGGTCCGCGGAGCCCTGGTCACGACCGATGTCCAGCATGGTCAGTCGATCGCGGTCGACGGTTGCTGCCTGACCGTGGTCGCACGGGAACCGGACGCGTTCACGGCAGACGTGATGGCCGAGACCCTGGATCGAACGTCGCTGGGCGGGCTGACCCCGGGCAGTCGGGTGAACCTGGAACGCGCCATGACGCCACTGGACCGGCTCGGCGGCCATCTCGTCCAGGGCCATGTCGACGGG
>JBBQKY010000149.1:0-6301 GCA_038327385.1 Propionibacteriales bacterium | reverse complement strand
TCGGCGAATGTGAAGGTGCGTCCGAAAGGTCCATCAGCAGGCGGGGTAACGATCGAGACCTCGGCGGCTACCAGGGCGTCATGCAGACCCTGGGCGTCGGTGGCGTGCAGCCACAGCGCGACGCCGGCTCCGGGGCGGGGGTGAACGGCGTCGAGGTCGAGACCCGGCAGCGGCTCTCGCACGGCGAACGATGTCGGTGTGGTGGCGAAGACAACGGCTCCGGGCGGGCTTACGGGTGCCCGCTGTAGCCCCAGCTGCGTCTCGTAGAAGCTGGCTGCGCGCTCGACGTCGCGTACCTGCAAAGCGATGAAGTCTGGTCCGGTGACGGTCATGAAGCCTCCTCGAGATATGTCAGGGTTCTGACATAGACGAGACTATGTCAGAATGCTGACATGGCGCAAGAGGCTAGGGTCGATCTGGAAACGTCGGTGGGCTACACGCTGAAGCAGGCAGCTATCGCACTGCGCGGTGCGATGGACGCCGCGCTGCGACCCGTAAACCTGTCTGTCCCCCAATACGCCTGCCTGGAGCTGCTCGACCAACGGCCTGGCTTGTCCAACGCCGAGCTTGCCCGCGGCGCGTTCGTGACCCGGCAGTCCATGAACCTGGTACTGCGCGGACTTCAGGAGCGCGGACTCCTCACCCGGCCCACGACCGCCAGTCAAGGCCGGGCCCGTCCCGCCGAGCTGACCGCGACCGGGCAGCACCTCCTCAACGAAGCGAGCCGCACGGTCGCTCAGATCGAGCAGCGCATGATTGCGTCGCTTACGCCTCAGAACCAACACCGGCTCCAGCAGGACCTAGCCAAGTGCACCGAAGCGCTCGGTGGCACCACCGGCAGCAAAGCGCCTAACGGCCCACACCTGTAGAGCCTGTCACGACGAAGCAAGGTGAGCTCTCGATCAGGACAGCGCGTCAGTTGCGCCGGTGACCTCGAGGCCGAGCCAGGTCGCTAGGTCGGCGATCTCGCGGCGTACGGCCGCCGTCATTTTCTTCGTGAACCGGACGTCCTCGTGGATCGCGTGCACGATGAGCCTGCCTGCCTTGCGGTCGGCCGTGGCGTCGAGCTTGCCCACGAGCCGGTCGTCGTGGAGCACCGGCAGCGCAAAGTAGCCCCAGCGCCGCTTGTCCTTGGGCTTGTACATCTCGAGGATGTACTCGAAGCCGAAGAGCTGCTGGGCGCGGGCTCGGTCATGGATGAGCCGATCGAACGGCGACAGCAGGGCCGTGCGGCCCTTGAACGCCAACCCAAGGTATGCCGGATGCACCCGCCACGTGCCCTCCACGCCGTCGACGACGGCCTCTTCCCCGGCGATGCCGGCGTACGCCTGCTCGCCGGGAAGGACGGGGCCCGTGGACCGGGTGATGCCAAGCGCCTCGAGACGGCGCTCCTCGCGGAAGCGGCGCGCCGTCTCGAGGTCCACCGTCGGCAGGCCGGCCGGGTAGACGCGCTCGGGGAGGTCCCAGTATCGCTGGCGCCCCTTGCGGCCTGAGATCACGACCTCCCCCGTCCTGGCGAGGCGTTCGAGCATCTTTGTGATGTTGCGGTTGTTGGTCCACCCCGACGACGGCCACGGCACAACGCTCGTGTCGGGGATGTCTCGAGAGAGCAACGGGCCGCGCTCCTCCAGCCGGGCGAGGATGTCGCGGCGGAAGGGCTCGTTCGCCTCGAGCCACCGTGCATAGCCTGGATCCAGCTCTTGACCGCGGTACTCGGCGATGACGGCCGGCAGGTCGCGGACCGGTCGGACGAACGCGACGGTCTCGCACAGGCTGCGGTCGTGCTCGATGGCTTTCGTCAGGTCGGCGGGCCGGTACGACGAGCCGAGCCGGCTCCACAGGACGAGGTCGGCGCTGGGGGCGACCGCGGCGGTCGGGTCGATCTGCAGGAACGAGAGGCGTTCGACCACGGCTATCAGGTCGGTCGGGCGCGGCACGTCGAGAAGCTGCGCGTGGATCGCGATGTGGCGTGCCTCGTCACGGTCGAGACGGTGAACGACCATGCCGCCGACCCTAACGCCCGTCGCTTGCCTTGGCGCCCGCAGTTCGTTGGCGCGGAGGTGGCCAGGGGCGGGTTCGAACCGCCGACCTTCCGCTTTTCAGGCGGACGCTCGTACCGACTGAGCTACCTGGCCTCGGGCGGCTCGGGAGCCGCCGTCGTTCGCACCCAGGCTCCCCGGGCGGACCCAGTGTAACGGCTGAGCTCTCGGGCTGAGGACCGTCCCGACGACCAGGGCGGCGGCTGCCAGTCCGGCCACGAGCTCAGGAACCGGCGTGAACGTCCCGAACAGGACGACCACCACGGCTCCGGCGAACGTACCGATCGCGAGAGGCGACCGGTCGTGCTGGCTCAGATGGAAGACGTAGATCGCGGCGATCAGTATGGCGGTCGGTACTGTCACCGATCCGGCCGTCAGGAGGTCGGATGACGACGAGTGGTCGACGTACAAGTCGATGCGGGCTGCGAGACCGGCCCCGATCGCCGCGGCAGACGCGAATACGAAGTAGTGCCCGAAGCCCCAGAACATGTTGAACGCCATGCTGCGGCCTTCCACTACGCCGGTGTCCTCCCGGCTGAAGTAAAGCCACCAGAGGCTGAAGACCAGCGGCACGCCGCCGGCGATCAGCGCGATCAGCTGGCCTTCGGCCCGGTGCGCGTCGAGAGCCCGTTGGATGGCCACGGTCGACGACAAGATCACCTCCCCCAGCACGATGATGAAGAACAATGAGTACCGCTCGACGATGTGGTGCGGGTGCCATGGCGTGAGGCCCGCGCGCTCAGCCCACACGGGCACCACGAGCTCGCATGGCGCCAGGACGAAGAACACCAGCAGACCAAGGCTGTGCGGCACCCACAGGTAGCCGACCCAGGCGATCTGGATGAGCACGACACCCAGCGCGTAGCGGCGAGCCGTCGTACGACGTTCGGCATCGGCTCGCGAGACGCGCAGCCACTGGACCACCAGCGCGATCCGCATGATGACGTAACCGGTGACCGTGAGCGAGAAATCGTCGGCGAACATCCGCGGGATCCCTGCCGCCAGCACCAGCGAGCCGATGATCTGCAGGATCGTCAGCAGGCGGTAGGCGAGATCGTCGTTGTCGTACGCCGAGCCGAACCAGGTGAAGTTGAGCCAGGTCCAGAAGATTGCGAAGAACGCCATGACGAAGTGCACCGAGCCGTTCCCCGCGTGACCGGCGGAGATGGTGTGGTGCAGCGCTGCGGCGGCTTGGGAGACGGCCACCACGAAACACAGGTCGGTGAACAGCTCGAGCGGAGAGGCGCCGCGGTGCTCCTCGTGCGGGTCGCGTGGCCCAAGCGTCCGGATCAGCGAATCGGCGCGCACGCGGGGCACGCTGGGCATGCGCACATCCTACCGAGGCGAGGCGAGGCTCTAGCCGCACAGCAAACGCCTCACCGGCACCAACCAGTGAGGCGTCAAGCGACCCCGACGGGACTCGAACCCGCGACCTCCGCCGTGACAGGGCGGCGCGCTAACCAGCTGCGCTACGGGGCCAGCGTTGTCGCGCGCAAACCTTAGCGCACGAGGTACCCCCAACGGGATTCGAACCCGTGCTACCGCCGTGAAAGGGCGGCGTCCTAGGCCACTAGACGATGGGGGCCAAGGCCCGGGCACCTCTGAGGAAGCCGTCGGGGACCGGCTAATCATATGGCCCGCCGAGACTTCGGCCAACAGCAGGTGGGGCCTTGGCCCGTATTCTGAGCGCATGATCGACGTGTCCCGCGAGGCGTTCGAGGAGCTGGTCGCCGAGGCGCTCGACTCCCTTCCGCCTGAGCTCGCGAAGCTCATGGACAACGTTGCGATCTTCATCGAGGACGACCCGCCGCGAGGTGAGAACCTCCTCGGGCTCTACCAGGGCGTGCCCCTGACCGAGCGCGGCTACTCGTATGCGATGGCGCTGCCCGACCGCATCACGATCTTTCGCCGGCCGATCCTGTGGATCAGCTCCAGCGAGGCACAGGTCCGTGACCAGGTCCGCATCACCGTCGTACACGAGATCGCGCACCACTTCGGCACCGACGACGAGACGCTCCACGACCTCGGGTACGGCTGACGCCGCTCTCTCGGGATGCCCGCAAAGGACCGGCACCTAGGTCGCTGGAGCAGCCTGTACGTCGGATCCTGAGCTGGCGCGAGGGGTCAGCCGAACCGACCGGAGATATAGGCCTCGGTGGCGGGGTTGTCCGGGTTGGAGAACATCTTGGTCGTCGTGCCGTACTCGATGAGGCGCCCGGGACTGCCGACGCCGGCGATGTTGAAGAACGCCGTCGTGTCGGAGACGCGGGAGGCCTGCTGCATGTTGTGGGTGACGATGGCGATCGTGTAGTTCTCCTTGAGCTCGTGGATGAGGTCCTCCACCGCACTCGTCGAGATCGGGTCCAGCGCCGAGCAGGGCTCGTCCATCAGCAGCACCTGCGGCTCGACGGCGATGGCGCGGGCGATGCAGAGCCGCTGCTGCTGACCGCCGGACAGGCTGCCGCCGGGCTTGTTGAGGCGGTCCTTGACCTCTTCCCACAGGTTCGCGCCTCGCAGCGACCGCTCCACGAGCTCGGCAGCATCCGGCTTGCTGATGCGCTTGCCGTTGAGCCGGACACCCGCGATCACGTTCTCGGAGATCGTCATCGTGGGGAACGGGTTGGGGCGCTGGAAGACCATGCCGATGTTGCGCCGTACCTCCACCGGGTCGACGTCGGAGTCGTAGAGGTCGCGGCCGTCGATAATGATCTTGCCGGTGACACGCGCGCCGGGGATTACCTCGTGCATGCGGTTCAGGGAGCGCAGGAAGGTCGACTTGCCACATCCGGACGGCCCGATGAGAGCGGTCACCGAGCGCGCCGCGATCGGGAGCGTGACTCCCTCGACCGCGAGGAACGACCCGTAGTAGATATTGAGGTCGCTGACCTCGATGCTCTTCGCCACGGACGTCCTTCGCCTGTCCAGCACGCTGTGAGTCATGATTCACGCTTTCTTGGGTGAGAAGAAGTGTGAGACAAGCCGGGCGATGAGGCTCAGCAGCATGACGATGACCGTGAGCACGAACGCGGCTCCCCACGCCCGGTCCACGCTGAACTCCGGCGGGATGCCGGGGTTCTTGTACTGACCGTAGATGTAGACGGGCAGCGTCATGATGCGACCCCCGAAGAGGTTGAAGTTCGTCGAGTCCGTGGATCCGCAGATGATCAGCAGCGGCGCGGTCTCCCCGATGACGCGGGCGGTCGCGATCGTCACGCCGGTCACGATGCCGGCTAATGCCGTGGGGAGGACGATTTTGGCGATGGTGCGCCACTTCGGGACACCCAGGGCGTACGACGCCTCCCGCAGGTCAGCCGGGACGAGCTTGAGTATCTCCTCCCCCGAGCGCACCACCAAGGGGATCATCAGGACTGACAGCGCGACGGCGCCACCCAAACCCATCCGGACGCCTTCCCCGAAGAAGATGGCGAACAACGCGTAGGCGAAGAGCCCGGCCACGATCGACGGGATGCCGGTCATCACGTCGACGAGGAAGGTGATCGACCGCGACAGCCGTCCGGTGCCGTACTCGACGAGGTAGATGGCGGTGAGCAACCCGATAGGCACCGAGAGCACGGTCGCCATCCCGGTGACGAGCAACGTGCCGAAGATCGCGTGATAGATGCCGCCGCCCTCCCCGACCACGTTGCGCATCGACGCGCTCAGGAAGGTTGAGCTGACCACCGGAGCGCCCTTGCTGATCACCTGCCACAGCAGGCTGGCCAGCGGCAGGAGTGCCACCACGAATGCGGATGTCACCAGTGACGTCGCGAGCCGGTCCCTGCTCTTACGGCTGCCCTCGACGAGGCGGGACATGACGAAGAGCCCGACGACGAAGACCAGCCAACCCACGACGATCGAGACTGCTAGGCCCTGGCCGAGTCCGAGGTAGAGCAGGGCAGCGAGGGCAATGCCGACAGTGCCGAGGGCCGGGGTTGCGAACCTGGGTAAGCGGGGAGAGTGCAGCTGGCGTTCGAGCGCCTCGATGTCCAGGTCGTCCGGCCGCGTGCCTGGCCCCGCTGCGTGCGCCATCTCAGCTCACTCCAGACGAGCTCTTGCGGGTCACAATCGCCCGGGCGATGAAGTTGACAGCGAACGTGATCACGAAGAGGACGAGGCCGGTTGCCACCAGCACGTTGACCGCCGTGCCGCTCGAGTCCGCGAAGTTCAGCGCGATGTTCGCGGCGATCGTGCTCGGGTTGACGCTGCCGATGAGGTTGAACGTCACCACGTGGAACGGCGACAGCACGAGCGCGACCGCCATC
>JBBQKY010000148.1:0-6433 GCA_038327385.1 Propionibacteriales bacterium | reverse complement strand
CAGACCCGCCACATACGCGTCTACCTCCGCGAGCATCGCCGCCGCCAGCATCTGCCGGGCGCCGTCGCGGACGATCTCATCCAGCAACGACGCACCCACCGACGCGTCAGGATCAGACGAGTCGTCGACGTGGACTACCTTGAGGGCACTGTTGCATTGAGCCATCGTGTGAAGGGGGCACGGCAGATCTTCCTGTCGGCTGCCTCGCGACGTGTCCCAGAGGGCATCGCAGGCCGTCGCAATGGCACAAAGGGACGCCTGCGGGAGGTCGGGCGCCGGCGGCCCGCAAGATTGGCGGCGGGACTCTCGCGGGATCGCTCAATGCAACAGTGCCGCCGAGACAGCAGATTTCCTGTCGGCTGCCTCGCGACGTGTCCCGAAGTCGCCGCCAGGCCCTCGAAGTCGGCCCAAGGGGACGCCCGGCGGGAGGTTAAGTGCCGCCGAGCCGCAAGATTTGCGGCGACACGTTCGCGGGATCGCTCAATGCAACAGTGCCCCTGCCCGTACTGATCGACCGCCCGGTACAGATAGGTCCACCGTCCGTTGACCTTGACATAGGTCTCGTCGACGAACCAGCGGTCACCCGGCACGTGACGGCAGGTCCGTGCCGCCTCGACGAACGCGGGTGTGAACCGTTGAACCCACCGATACATCGTGACGTGATCGACATCCACCCCACGCTCGGCCACCAACTCCTCGACGTCGCGGTAGGACAAGCCATACCGCAGATACCACCGCACGGCCACCGAGAGCACCTCACGAGGAAACCGGAAACCAGCGAACACGGAGGTCGAAGACGAGGTCATTCGGACCAGTCTCACGCCCGCGCCCGATCGCTGAACGCAACAGTGCCTCTCGGCATCGTCACTCCTGGCAGTCGCCCGCCTGGCATCCGTCACGAGGTCACCCTCACCGAGGGACAAACGAAGGTGGTCGGCGGCATCGCGCTCACCCTGCTCGACGCCTTTGCCACAGGAAACCTCGAACATGACGCCGCGGACGTCTCGCTGACCACCAGGACCGGCTAGCCGCGCTGTCATCCGTCATGTGAGGGGACGTGCCCAGTCCCTGCCAATGGCCGACGAGGTCACGGTAAAGCGGCGAGCTTGCGAGCAGCTCGTCGCCGCTGCCCACCGAGCTCGTCGTGCCGTCCAGCACCAGAATCCGATTGGCGCGGGCTGCGGAGCTCATCCGATGCGCGATCACCACGAGCGTCCCCGGCCGCTCATGGAAGGCTTCCTCGACGACCGCCTCCGCCTGCGGGTCCAGGTGGCACGTCGCCTCGTCCAGGATCACCAACGGCGCCGGGGAGAGGTAGGCGCGCACCAGTGCAATCAGCTGACGCTCTCCCGACGACATGCTCACGAGGTCCGGAGTGGCGTCGTAGCCACCGAGCCGCTCGACCAGGCTTGTGCCGCCCAGCGCCGTGACGGCGTGCTCGAGTTCGCCGGCAGGCGCGTTCTCGCGCAGGTAGGTCAGGTTGTCACGTACCGTTCCGGCGAACACGTACGCTTCCTGCGGGATGAGCACCCGCTCCCGTGTCAGCGCCGCCCGCGAGAGAGCGCCGACGCGGACCTCGCCGAGCCGGACCGTGCCCGTCTGTGGCTCCAGCAGGCCCGACATGAGGCCGGCAAGGGTGGACTTGCCGACACCGCTCGGGCCCACGACTGCCAGGTGGTCCCCCATCGGCACGGTAAGATCCAGCCGGTCGACCACCGGCGCGGCCCACTCGCTGTAGGCGAAGGACACCGAGCTGAGCCGCAGCGTGCGGTCCGGACCGATCAGGCTGCCGTCCGAACCGGTCTCTGCTGTCTCTTCGGCGGCGTCCATGCTCGCGACGATGCGACGCAAGGTGACCATGAGCCAGAGACCGGGGCCGCTCAGACCATTGACGAGTGCCTCCAGTGCGGGCTGCAGACCCTGCAGGACGTACGTCGCAGCCCCGACGATGACACCGGCGGAGGCCCCATGGTCGACGAGCCAGGAGCCGAAGCCCAGGATGAGCAGGAGGGGCAGCCAGCTGCCGGCCGCAATCGCCAGCGTGCCCACTGCCTCGAGGCGCCCCAACGCCCTCGTCGCGCTGGCATGGGCGTCGATGTGCTGTCCCACCGACGCGGCGACCTGGTCCTCGGCACCGCAGGCGACCACATCGCGCAGACCGCTCGCCAGGGTCGATGCGTCCTCCGCGAAACGCTCGTCCGCGAAGAGCGAGGCGCGCTGCGAGTCGGCCATCATTCGGAGCGCAACGACGAACACCCCCACGGCAATCAGGACGGGCGGGATGACGAACACCAAGGCGAGAGGTGACAACGTCAGCAGGCCGACCAGCGCGGCGAGAGTCACGACGATGAACTGCTGGACCACCATCAGGACGCCCGCGTAGGCCTCCCGCGCGGTCTCGACCTGCTCGCTCAGCCGGGCCACGTCCGCTGTGTGTGGTGACGCGCTGGGTGCCGCGGAGCGCCGCATCGCACCCTTGACGACGCCCGTCACGAGGTCGTCACGGAACGGTTCCACGACGGCGGCGAGCAGGCGCATCGTCTGGCTGGTGCCCCACGCTCCGATGACGACGCTGACGGCGAAGACGGCGAGCCACCCGAAGCCGGCCTGCAGGTCTCTCGCCACGAAGCTGTTGACAGCTCGCGCGACGAGCAGGCCGGACAACAGGGCGGGCAGCGCCTCCAACGTCGACCAGGCGGCGAGACGGCGGAACTGAGGTCTGCGGCGGTGGACCGAGTCCGTCAGCACGGCGCGGGAGGTTCGGGTCTCGGAGGACGTCGAGAGGGTCATGCGACGCTGGTCCTGCCTGAGGCGACGGCAGCCAGCTCCCCCGAGTGGTCGGCCGCTGGCTCGAAGAGCGCCCGGTAGGCGGGGTCACGCCAAAGCTCGTGGTGCGGCGCCAGCTCACGCATTCGCCCGTCCTCCAGCCAGAGCACGATGTCGCTCCGCGCCGCGGTCGACGCTCGGTGTGCCACGAGGATCCGGGTAAGATCCGACATCGCGCTGGTCAGGGCCCGGCTTATCTCGTGCTCGGTCACTGTGTCGAGGCTCGCCGCCACGTCGTCCAGGATGATGACCCGGTCGGCATGGGCGAAGGTCCGTGCGAGACCCACACGCTGGGCCTCACCGCCAGACATCGGGGCGTCGGCGAGCGGCGTCCACATCCGGTTCGGCATCCGGTCGATGAAGTCCTGCGCGTGGGCCGATCGTGCCGCGGCCAACACCTCCTGGTCGCTTGGGACGTGCGTCCCGAACGCGATGGCGTCGGAGAGCGTGGCGCCTATCAGAACGGGTCGTTCGAAGCCGTAGCCGATAGCACGGCGAAGACTGGTCCGCTCGATCTGCGGCAGTGGTACGCCGTCCAGCAGCACCTCTCCTTCGTCGGGGTCGAGCAGTCGCCCGGCGAGACGCGCGAACTGCGACTTCCCCGATCCGCTTCGCCCAACGACAGCCAGCAACGAGCCTCCCGGCACTACAAGGTCAAGGTCCGCCAGGAGCACCTGCCCTCCGGAGCGGACCCTCACGTGCCGGAAGTCGAGCCGGCCGGGACCTGGCGGCAGTGCCCGGTCGCCGTACGCGACGGTGTCGAGGCTCAGGACGTCGTCGACCCGCGCTGCGGCCGAGCGGGCCCGGACCAGCCGGCTCACCGAGGAGAGCGCCGTGCTGAAGGTCGACGCCAGAAGCACGTACTGGCTCGCGGCGAAGAGCTCCCCGGGACCGATGCGGCCGCGCGAGAGCTCGAACCCGGCGACGCCCAGGACGGCGATCTCGAGCAGCGCCACGACGACCGTGTCCTGGGACGTCAGCCTGCCCTGAGCTCGCCACATCCCCTTGCCGTAACGATGGAGGTCGGGAAGCGGGGTCAGCACCCGGCGCGTCTCCCGCTCGGTGGTGCCGGCCGCCGCGATCGTCCGCGCCCCGGCGAGCGCCTCGACGAGGCGGCCCACGATCTCGCCCTGGGTCTCGAGGTACCGGTCCATGAGATCGGACGCGTCCTTGGCGAACGCCACGACGATCAGCGTCAGGACCGGCGTACCCGCCAGGAAGGTCACGCACAGCCACGGGTCGATGAGGCCAAGCGCGACCACACCCGCCACCGCAAGGACGAGCGACGAGAGCCCGGCGATGACGTCAGGGCCAACCGCCCCGGCGTCGACGGTGTTGGCCACGATCCTCGTGACGAGGTCACCTGGCGCAAAGGAGTCGAGGCGAGGTAGCCGCGCGGACAGGAGGTGACGGACGGTGGTATGGCGCAACCAGGAGGCCGAGCGCGCCGTCGCGCCCGTCTCCCCGACTAGGTCGACGACGTCGGACAGGACCAGCACGGCGATGACCAGGGCGCTCAGCAGAAGCCAGTGACCGGGAGGGACTCGACCGAGGACGGTGTCGATGGTCCGCCCCAGGACGGCTGGAAGGGCAGCCTCGGCCGCTGTGAGCACGGCGACGTTCAGGCACAGCACCGCGATCCAGGGGCCGCCGTGCCTGCTCACGCGTAGCAACAACCTGGTGGCTGACCGGTGGTCGGGACGGTCACGCTGCCCTGGCGTGCTCACGACACCTCCTCGCAGAGACGGTGGTTGCCCCGAAACTCGTTTGTCGGGGCAACCACCAGCCGTTTTGAACTAGCCGCAAGAAACCAGGCTGAGACGACTGCCGCCGCCGCAGCGACGACGGTGCCGGCTGTGCCGGCTGCGTCGCTGCGCTGTGCTGTCCTCATCGATCTCCATACCCTGCAGGTCGAGAAGTGCCATTTCACTCACCTCCTTTCGTCCGGTGTTGAGCGGTCCCGCGGATGCGGACCGAGGAATGGGAGGGAGACGACCCGGTCGTGCTGGGCGGCGCCCACGGCGAACAGCACGCCGGCTGTGCCGGTAGCGAGGTCCATCGACAGTCGCAGCAGCTGGTCTCCCGGGAAGGCGACATTGCCCTCGTACCGGACAGCGTGCCAGGCGAGGCGCTGGATATGGGCCGCTACGACGTCGCGGTCGTCCGGCAACGAACTGGGCCCGGGTCGCGACAGGTACAAGATCATGCCGGCCCGGCCGGAGAACAGTCCTGGCTCGATGTAGAACGGCGACAGGGCAGCGACCCGGACGGCAGCCGATGCGGCAGCAAACTCGTCATCGGCTCGGACGGCGAGGTAGTCGTCGAGCACCATGCCGATCCCTACCGTGCCGTCGTGCAGGTAGGGCATCGTCCGGTAGCCCTCGTTGACCTCAAGTGCGCCGTCATCGCGCAGCACACAGCGCCGAAGATCCTGGCGTAGTGCGGTCGCAGCGAGGTCGAGGAGCTGCCGCTCGCCGAAATGCTCGTAGAGCCGCAGGAAAAACAGCGCCGGACCGGATGAGCCACGGAACAGCCCAGCGTACGGATGCGTCCCGCCGCTCACCGCTGGCACGTCCTCGTCGTCTCCGAGCTCGTCGGCCAGGACCTCGGCGACCTCGGCGGCGGATTGCCACAAGAAGCTGTCGCCGGTGCGCTCGGCGAAGTGAGCAAGGTTGAGCCCGATGCCCGAGAGCCCGCTGAACATATGGGGGCTCATGCCCTGCCACTTGCCGGCCAGCTCGTCAATGCAGATGCTGAGGACGTCGAGGGCGTCAGCTCGCCGCCCGAGGCTGTCGAGGGCGTAGGCGACGCCGTGGAGCCCGTCGTAGAAGCCGAGCCGAGTGCCGAGGCCTGGGTCGGTCGCCCGCCGGACCAGCCAGTTCTCATGATCTAGATGCCGTCCGGCTCCCGTCGCATGCAGGGCGTAGAGCACGCCCGCAGCACCGTAGGCGAAGTTGAGCCCGCCCGACTCGAACTGCGCGATGTCACCCGGAAACAGCCGATCGTCGCGCTCCGGGGTCGCGCTCGACAGGATTGCCGTCGCCATGGAGTCCCGCAGCGCCGGCCAGCTCGCCGGCTCCCCGTCGAACCGCACCGCCGACGAGGGCGTCAGGTACTCGGCCTCGGCCTGCGCCGGGCTCCCGTTGATGACGCGGACGGCCCTCTGGACATACTCCCGGGGAACGGGGAACGCCTTCTCGATCTCGGCGGCGAACTGCTCCGCCTTGCCGTCGTCCAGGCTTATCAGCTCGGTGAGGGGCATGAAGATCGAGAGCTGCAAGCAGGCTAGCGCGTAGTCGTCGATGGCGAACCCGATGCGGTCACCGGGTGCGGAGAAACCGGGGTCACCCAACGGGGATCTCAGGCCGTCCCCGACGTCTGAGGCGATCTCCAGGTCGATCAGGACGACCCCACCGTCGGGACGCACCAGGATGTTCCCGGGGTGCAGGTCGCCGATGACGATCTGGCGGCTGTGGACCCTGGCGACGGCGGCTGAGACTTGGTCCATCAACTCCAGCGCCCACGCCGTGTACTCGTCGAACTTCGCTTCGTCGCCGAGCAGCGCAAGCGGGTACCAGTCGACGAGCTTGCCGGAGAGCGGAACTCC
>JBBQKY010000147.1:0-6445 GCA_038327385.1 Propionibacteriales bacterium | reverse complement strand
TGCAGCGACTGGGCCGCCGCCAGCAACCCTCCGATGAGATAGATCAGCCACACCCGCGGGTCGGGCACGAACGCGTTGACCAGCAGGGCCGCAGTGAGCACGGCCTGGGCCGCCCCGGTCGCCACCAGTAGCAGCCTCCGGTCGGCGTGGTCGGCCAGCGCACCGCCGTACAGGCCGAAGACGACGAGGGGAACGAGCTCGACGATGCCGAGGGCTCCGACGGCGAAGTTCGAGCCTGTCAGGTGGTACAGCTGATAGGGCACGGCGACGTACGACACCATGCCGCCGAGGTAGAAGACCGTGCCGCCGCAGAACAGCAGCCGGAAGTCGCGGGACTCGCGCAACGGTGTGGTGTCCAGCCGCAGCCGGGACGCGCGTTCTCGCCAGTTCACGGCGCCAGGGTGTCAGACCGGCGTGAGCGCCCGCCAGCAGATATTACCGAAGCGCTGTCGCCGGCTAGTGGCATGCTGGGCGATCATGGCGACGGTGGCTGATGACTTCCTCGGCACAACGACGTTGGTCACCGGCAGCGACGAGTTCATCGCCGACCGGGCCATCGAGCGGGTCCGCCGCGCCATCTGCCGCGCCGACCACGACGCGGATGTGTCGGAGCTCCCCGCGGCAGGTCTGGGGGCGGGAGCGCTCGCGGAGATCACCAGCCCGTCGCTTTTCGCCAGCCTGCGGTGTGTCGTCGTCCAGGGCCTCGAGGACCTGCCACCGGAGGCGGTCGACTCGCTGATGTCGTACGTCGACCAGCCAGCCGGCGACGTCGCCCTGGTGCTGCGGCACAACGGCGGAGTGAAGGGCAAGGCGCTGCTCGACAGGTTGCGCGCGGCCGGAGTGGGCGAGGTCAAGGCTCAGCCGCTGAAGAAGTGGGATCTCCCGAGCTGGGTCGTTGGCGAGTTCCGTCACCACAAGGCGTCCGTCAGCGAGTCGGCGGCTGCCGCGCTCGTCGACGCGGTGGGCGAGGACCTCCGGGCGCTCGCCGGGGCCGCGGACCAGCTGGCGGCTGTCGCCGACGGTGAGCCGGTGACGGCGGAGATGGTCCGTCGCTACTTCGGCGGGCGCGCCGAGGTCAAGGGCTTCGCGGTTGCCGATGCGGCGATCGACGGGAAGTCGAGCGAGGCGCTCGAACAGCTGCGGTGGGCGTTCGCCGGGCGGGTGGACCCGGTGCTGGTCACCAGCGCGGTGGCGGCGGGCCTGCGGGCGCTGGCGCGCTACTCGTCGGCACCGCGCGGGCTCCGCGAGGGTGACCTGGCCCGGGAGGTCGGCGTACCGCCCTGGAAGCTAAGGTCGCTGGCGGTGCAGTCACGGAGCTGGTCGCCGCGCGGCCTCGCGGTCGCCATCCAGGCGGCGGCGACGGCGGACGGCGATGTGAAAGGCGCGGCGGGTGACCGGATGTGGGCATGCGAGCGGTTGGTGATCTCCGTGCTGCGCGCCCGTGCGATCCGCTAACGCCCCCAAGAAGGCCACCGGTCGGGCGAGGCGGCGATCCGGCTGACGGGTCAGAGAGCGGCGGCCGCGGAGGCGATCGCGGACTTCTTGTTCGCCGCCTGGTTCTTGTGGATCACGCCTGCCGATGCCGCCTGGTCGAGCTTGCGGCTCGCGGCGCGGGCGAGATCGTGCGCCTTGTCGGTCTCGCCGGCGTCGACGGCTTCATGGAAGCGACGGATGGAGGTCTTCAGGGCCGACTTGACCGACTTGTTGCGCTCGTGCGCAGCGTCATTCTGCTTGTTGCGCTTGATCTGGGACTTGATGTTCGCCACGGGTGAGTGCTCTCCACAGTCGTCGGTCGGGATCGCGCCGTTGCTGACAAGGCGCGACCTGAAAGATTAGCAGCGAGCCGACAACGCGGCCAAATCTCCGCGTTACGTCGCTCCGAGCTCGACGGCTCGCCGGAACCGGACGACGGGACATGAGTCGCCAGCAACTCAGCCGAGCCGGATGGCGTGGTGCTCGAAGGTCTCGACGACCACCATGCCGACGTGCTCGTAGAGGCCGAGCGCACCCGTTCGAGAGTCGGTGTTGAGGCGCGCCGTGGTGGCACCGTGCTCCCGCGCCGCGGCAAAGGCGCCGGCCAGCAACGCGCGGCCGAGCCCCTGCCCCCGGGCATCACGTCGTACGGCGATCGAGTCGACCCATCCTTGCGAGTCGGTGGCGGTGACCTTGCAGGCGCCGACGACCCGATCGACCCCGCCGACATCCTCGACGGCGACGGTGATCTGCCACGGCTCGAAGTCGGCCCGCGCGAGGGTCGCGGCTTCCCAGTCCGCAAACGTCGACGTCTCCCGATTCGGCCACTCGTTGAAGGCGTCCTCTATCGTCTGGAACACATCACGCGCATCCTGAGCGCTGTCGAAGCAACGCAGCCGATGGTCGGGCGGCAGGGCAGTGTCCGTGATCGTCGCGCCAGCGGGGAGCTCCAGGATCCAGGACGTGTAGAGCACGTCGCTTCCGTGGCTGCGCAACAGCTCGATCGCCGCCGTGTTCGTCACCGGAAGTGACTGTCCGAGGCGCTCGTACCCGAGCTTCTTCGCGGTCTCAACGCCCCAGGTGACAAGCCTGGTGCCGAATCCGCGCCCGCGGCGAGCGGGGTCGACGTAGCCTTCCAGCCGCTGACGGTCCACCTCGGCGTAGCCGACAAGTCGAGCGCCTTCGAAGAGACCGACGCTCTGCGAGGGCTGGTGGTACGACGGGCGCGCCCAGTCTCCGAGGATGTCGTCCAGCTCGACGAGCACGCGCCCCGAGTCGTGGAGCTCTGCCGCCGCGGTCAGCTCGAACACCGCCGGCGCGTCGTCCGGACGCAACGGCCTGGCCACGATGCAAGCATGGGCGTCCGGCGTGCTGGGCATGAGCAGAACCTAAGCGCCTCCGACGATCGCCTGTCACCTGGATTTCGGTGCACCGAGGCGACCTGAAGTGTTCTGACGCGCAGTCACATCGGCTGCGGCGGAGCCCCTCCCCGCTGCGAGCAGCCGAAGTGACGAGGCCGCTCGGTGGTGTGCCAGGGTGTCCGCATGACTGATGCGCCGGGCTCCGCGCAGGAAGCCGTCGAGTACGCCTTGGCGCGCATCGGTGATGTCGACCCGCTGGTGAACAGCGTCTGCACCCTCAACCCGCACGCGCTCGGCGATGCCGCTGCCCGCGACGCCGAGCTTGCGGCCGGACGGTCTCGCGGTCCGCTGCACGGTAGGCCGATCCTGGTCAAGGACAACATCGAAACCGCTGGCCTGCTCACGACCGCGGGATCGCTGGCGCTTGCCGAGACACCGCCCGACACCGACGCTCCGCTGGTACGACGGCTGCGGGACGCCGGCATGGTGGTGGTCGGCAAGACGAACCTCAGCGAGTGGGCGAACCTCCGTGACCAGAGCTCGACCTCCGGTTGGAGCGCCTATGGGGGCCTGACCCGCAACCCCTATGCGCTCAACCGGTCGTCAGGCGGCTCGAGCTCCGGAAGTGGTGCGGCAGTGGCGGCCCGGCTCGCGCCGTACGCCATTGGCACCGAGACGGACGGGTCGATCATCTGCCCGGCCGCCTACAACGGGTGCGTCGGGATCAAACCGACCGTCGGCCTTGTCCCGGGCGCCGGGATCGTCCCGATCTCCGTGTCGCAGGACACCGCCGGCCCGCTGGCGATGACGGTGCGCGAGGCGGCTCAGGTGCTAGGTGTGCTGGCGGGGGACGGCGTGGACTATGCGGGGCACGCCGAGCCGGGGCACCTTGCCGGCAAGCGGATCGGGCTGCCTCGCCGCGACTTCTGGGGCTACAGCACGCCGGCTGACGCAGCTGCGGAGCGCGCCGTCGAGCTGCTCGCTGCGCAGGGAGCCACGATCGTGGATGCCACCGACATCGTCTCGATGGTCGACTACGGGTTCGACGACGAGCTGGTCGTGCTGCTGAGCGAGATGAAAGCCGGACTCGCCGAGTATCTGGCCACTCGGCCCGAGGGTGCTCCACGCACGTTGGAGGAGGTCGTCGAGTTCAACCGGGAGCACGCGAAGGAGGAGCTCGTCTACTTCGGGCAGTCGTTCTTCGAGCAGGCCCTCGGCGCGCCGGCCCTCGACTCGCGTGAGTACCTCGACGCCAGAGCGGCCTGCCTCGAGCACGGGCGCGACGACGGGATCGACGCGGTCCTGCGAGAGCATCAGCTCGACGCCCTGATGTCGCCCTCCTACAACCCGGCGATCCCGATCGACCTCATCAACCCGGAGCACCACTGGGGATCATGCACGCAGCCCGCCGCCATGGCGGGATACCCGTTGGTCACCGTTCCCGCGTCCCTCGTCCACGGGCTGCCGGTCGCTGTGACGTTCTGGGGTACGGCGGGCAGCGAGGCCGCCCTGGTCGAGATCGCCGCCGGCTACGAGGCGGCGCGCGACTCGAGCGACGGCCAGCTTCCGCCACCGACGTACCCGCAGTTCGTCTGACGAGCGAGCCACCGGCCCCAGAGACATGCTAGTGAGCTGCCAGGACGATGACGTGAACGACACACGGCCGCCGCTGCGCATCGAGCCGCTCCGCACCGATCGTCTCGACCTCACCCCGCTCGACCCGGTAGGTGATGCGCCGGACCTGCACGCGATGCTGAGCGATCCGGCGGTCCACCGCTACGACACGGATGCGCGCGCGTCGGCTTCCCTTGCTGAGACCGAGACTCGCCTCGGGCATCAGGTGATGGCGAACGGCGGCATGTCGTGGGCAGTCCGGCTGCGCGCCGCCGCCGCCCATCCGCAGCAGGCAGCGGCCACGCAGTCGCCGGCCGTCGGCACGATCGGCGTGTTCGCCGACCAGGGGACAGCCATCCGTGGAGTCGGGTGGAGCCTTGCATCGTCGTACTGGCGACAGGGGATCATGAGCGAGGCTGCCCGCGCGGTCGTGCCCTTCCTGCTCGCACAGGACGGCGTGGACAAGCTCGAAGCGTGGGTGGACTCCTGCAACGTCGCGTCGATCGGCGTCGCGCGTGCAGCCGGGATGAGAGAGCGGGCGAGACTGCCGAGGGTGTACGACGCCCGCGTGGCGCAGACCGTCGTGATGGCATGCGCGGCTCGTCCCGTGGACCCGGAGGTCTTCGGCGTCACGCCGACGCTCGTGGTAGCGGACCTCGCAGAGACGGTGCGCCTGCTGACGAGCGTGCTGGCGCTGCAGGTGGCGTGGGAAGTGCCGGGTCCGCCGACGCTTTCGTTCCTCGCGGTCGAGTCCTGGTCGGGCAGCCCCGGCCTGCGGGTTGTCCAGGGGTCGCCGGCCGAGGCGGCCGCTGAGATGCTGTTCGAGGTCGGGATCTCGGTCGACCGCGTCCGCGACCGCGTCGAAGCGCTGGGGCTCTTCGTCGTAGCGGAGCCGACCGACGAGGCGTGGGGGCGCCGCGAGATGTCGTTCCGTCTGCCGGACGGCACGCAGATAAGGGTCAGCGGACCGTCGTCCCCGCCGAGCCCGCAGAGGTGAGCCATGACGCAGCGCAAGATGGGGGTCGAGGAGGAGCTGATGCTCGTCGACCCGGAGACGGGCGGGCTGCGCGCGGTGTCCGCCGCCGCACTGGCCGCCCACCGCGACCGGCTGCGCGACTCGCCCGGGGCCGACGAGTCACGTGACGAGTCGGGTCTGGAGCAGGAGCTGTTCCTGCAGCAGCTTGAGACCGGGACGCCGCCGTTCCTGACCGCGACGGAGCTTCGCGAGGCGCTGGTGACCTGCCGTCGAGTGGCGGCTGCGTCAGCGGCGGCGGTCGGCGCCGCGCTGGTGGCGGTCGGGACGCCGGTGCTGGCGATCGGCGAGGACGAAGTGACCCCCAAGCCGCGCTATCAGCGCATCGTCAACGAGTTCGGGGAGATCGGACGGCAGGGCTCGGTCTGTGGCACGCATGTCCACGTCGACGTGGCCGATGATGCGGAGGGCGTCCGGGTCATCGACGGACTCCGGCCGTGGCTGCCGGTGCTGCGGGCGATGAGCGTCAACTCGCCGTACTGGCACGGTCGGGACACCGGTTACGCGAGCTGGCGGTCCCAGGTCTGGGGACGGTGGCCGAGCGCCGGCCCATCGGACCCCTTCGGTGACCCGGACGGCTACCGGGCGGCCACTGCGGCGCTCGTCGAGAGCGGAGCGGCCCTCGACATGGGGATGCTCTACTTCGACGCCCGCCTCTCGCAGACGTATCCCACCGTCGAGGTGCGAGTGTTCGACGCGATGACCGAGCCGGACGACGTCGTACTCCTTGCGCTGCTGACGCGCGCCCTCGTCACGACACTGGCCGAGGGGTCCCCTGTGTCGCCGGCCGCCGCCCCGACACCCTGGCGCCCCGAGATGCTGCGCGCCGCGCACTGGCGAGCGTCGCGAGACGGGCTGTCGCGGGAGCTGCTCGACCCGGTGACGGCGCAGCGTCGGCCGGCTCGCGACGTCGTCGAGGCGCTCGTCGCCCATGTGCGCGCCGCTCTGGAGGCCACGTCCGACC
>JBBQKY010000146.1:0-6504 GCA_038327385.1 Propionibacteriales bacterium | reverse complement strand
CGGTTGGCCTCCGGGTGACCCAGGTACCGCTCGGAGTAGCAGGTGTCGTAGAGCCGCTGGTCGGTCACCGGGGCGCCGGCGATGGCCGCCGTGAAGACGTCCGGCCGTCTCAGCACCCCGGCGGCTGCGATGTAGCCACCGAATGACCAGCCTCGGATGGCCACCTTGCTGCGGTCGATGTCGTGGGGGTAGCGCTTGGCGACCTCGTCGAAGACCTCCGCCTGGTCGTCGATCGTGCCGATGAAGTCGTGGCGCACCAGTCGGTCCCAGGCCGGCCCCCGCCCGTCCATCCCGCGGCCGTCGGCCACGATCACCAAGAAGCCCTGGTCGGCCAGCCACTGGGAGGAGAGGTAGGCATGGGCGGAGTTCACGACCCGCTGCCCGTGCGGTCCGCCGTACGGGTCCATCAGGACCGGAAGCCGGCGGGAGCCCAGCACATGGGTGGCCGGGAACAGCACCGTCGTGGGGTAGCCGCGCGCACCGACCTGCAGGCTGACGCGGTGGAGCTCCAGCGGAGGACGTTCGGCAAGACTGCCGATGGTCCCGCCGGCGCGCCCCCGGCTCACGACCGAGGTATGCGTCCCGAAATCCGCGACAGTGCGGAGCTGGGTCACCAGAGTGTCACCGGCAACGGCCGCCGTGGCGACTCCTGCCGGGTCGCTGAGGAGCGTCACCGTGCCGTCGAAGCCCAATCGGGCTACGGATGTCGAGGCGATCCGCGGCACCACGAGAGCGACCACCGAGCTGTCGTCGACCGACAGCACCTGTCGGACCTGCAGACCTGCCGGTGTGAACGGCTCACCGTCCAGGGCGAGCCGTCGCGTGTCGCCCTCGTCGAGTCCGTGGAGAAGCCGCCCGTCGGTGGTGCGGCGCGGAGTTCCCGGCAGCAGCTCGACCCACGCGTCGTCCTCGAGACTCCGGACCACTGTCGTTGCGCCGGTGTCCACGTCGGCCTCGCGGAACTCGAGCCGTCGTTGGTCACGGGTCAGCAGGGCGAGCAGCGGCGACGCACCGTTCCAATGGACCTCCGCGAGGTACTCGAGCACGAAGCCGTCGAGCTCCGTCGTCGACGTCCAGTCGAGGGCGGTCCGTCGTCCGTCGAGCCACACATGGTGAAGGGACACCGCGGCATTCGTCGTGCCGGCCTGCGGGTAGCGCTGCCGCACCGGCTCCACCTCGGGGTGCAGGGGGTCCGCGATGTGCCAGACCAGGACGGCAGTCTCGTCGTAGCGCTCGACGAGCAGGGACTGACCATCCGGTGCCCACCAGAAACCGCGGGTACGGTCGAGCTCCTCCGCCGCGATGAACTCGGCAAGGCCCCAGCAGACCTCGACAGGCTCGCCGGGTTCCGGTCCCGCCAGCACTCGGTCGACACCGGACTGGTCGACGACGTGGAGGGCGCGGCCACCGACGTAGGCAATGGCTCGACCCGTCGGGTCGAGCCGCGGGTCGACGACGGGCGCGTCGACAGGCACCTCGTGGGCCGGGGAGGATCCGGTCAGGTCCGCGACGAACAGCCGCGAGGACAGCGCGAACGCCGCGACCGTCACCGCCTCGTCGGTGCTGAACGCGACGATCCCGGACGTTCCGACCCGCATCCGCTCGCGCCGGGCGCGCTCCTCGGCAGTCAGATCCTCACTGTCGGTGCCGAGCAGGCTCGCCGGGTCGGCAACGGTGCGCTCGGAGCCGGTCGCGACGTCGTACACCCACAACGAGTGCCTGCGGGAGACTCCGCTGTCGGAGCGGAGGAAGACCACGCGGCTGCCGTCCGGGCTCACCACGAAGCCGCTGGGCACTCCCAGCTTGAAGTTCAGGGTGCGCGCGGCAAGACGCGGGAAGGTGTCGCTGGGCACGCACACATCCTGGCATGTCGAGCGGCCGTCCGGCGGGCCGACTGGGGACGAGCGGCGTCAACCGGTGCGAGGTCAGGCAGCCATGTCCTGGACGCCTGCCAGGCGCGAGGAGCTCGGCAGCGACGCGACCCGAGAGCGGGCGGCTTCCTCACGCGCGAGCTCACCACTCACGTCTGACAGCACCACCGAGAGCGGGACCTCGAGAGCTGAACAGATGGCCGCGAGGCACTCCGAGGATGCCTCCTTGTGCCCGCGCTCGATCTCGGATATGTACCCGAGGCTGACTCGGGCGTTGGCGGACACGTCTCGCAACGTGCGACCCTGACGAAGGCGTTCTTGGCGAAGGACGTCGCCCAGCATCTCGCGGACCAAGATCATGGGTCGCTCCTCCTTCGGATACGGGCAATCGGTGCCTCGTCGCTCAAGGCTACCCGCCGAGCCGCCGCAGCCCGCGATTGCGGCTATGCGGCACTGGCACGGCAACCGCTCGGATGGCGGGTCGCTAAGTTCCGCGCTGATGCCGACGGTGACCGGTAGCCGTCGACGCCAGCAAGCCGAGGGCTTCGGTGAGGCAGGCCCGGCGGATCCGATCGCGATCTCCTGGCAGCGCTAGCTGACGCACCTGCAGGACGCCGGGGCCGGCCACTGCGACGTACGCCGTTCCGACAGCTCGGTTCTCCTGCCGGGCCGGACCGGCCACGCCGGTCGCCGACACCGCCCAGGTCGCACCGAACAGCCCGACCGCCGCCGTCGCCATTGCCCGGGCGCACTCGGACGAGATCACGCCGTACTCCGAGATCAGCTCCGCATCCAGCCCGAGCACGGACACCTTGACATCGGTCGCATACACCGCGACCCCGCCACGAAGGACCTCCGAGGCCCCGGCGACTCCGGCCAGCGTGGCGCAGATCAACCCTGCTGTCAGCGACTCCGCGGTGGCAAGCGTGTCGCCGCCGTCCCTCAACAGGTCCAGACACCTGGCGGCGGTCTTCAGCGCTGCCCCGTCTGCTTCGTCGAGACTCACCGAGCGGTCTTGGCCGTCGCCAGCCCGGCCCTGCGAAGCTGAGCGGCCCGTCGTACGTAGTCGGCTCCCGTGACGAGGGTGACGACGACAGCAGCGGCCATCACGACGACGGCCCCCCACCACAGCACCACACCGACAAAGTGCCACCCTCCCGGCAACCGGCGGAACGGCAGGATCAGTCCCATCAGGGCGAAGGCCTGCAAGGTCGTCTTGATCTTCCCGCCCCGGCTTGCCGCTATGACGCCGTACCGGATCACGACGAGCCGCAGGCCGGTGACCAGGAGCTCACGGCCGAGAACCAGGATGGTCACCCACCACCAGAGCTCGCCGATCAGCGAGAGGCCGACCAGGGCCATCCCCGTCAGCGCCTTGTCGGCGATCGGGTCCATGACCTTGCCGACGTCGGTCACCAGGTTGTGCTTCCTTGCCACGTCGCCGTCCATCCGGTCGGTCGCCATCGCCGCGAAGAACACCACGAACGCCCAGATCCGGAGCGAGACGTGATTGCCACCGTGGGCCACCAGGAGCACGCCGAGGACGGGAACGAGCAGGATGCGGACCATCGTCAAGGCGTTGGCGGCGTTGTAGATGCTCGGCGCCCGGCCCGCAACCTCGTGCGAGGCGGAGCGCTCAGCCGGCATAGCTACCAACCCTACGGAGTCTGCGGCTGGGCGACGAGGTCGACACCCTCCGACGCCACCACGCGGGCGGCTACGACGTCACCGACGGCAACCGCCGGGCCGAGGCACGGCAGCGACGTCGAGCCGTCGACGTCAGGACCCTGTGCTTCGGGCCGGCCGGAACCGCCAGCCCCGCTGCGGGACTCGACCAGGACGTCGACCCGCTCCCCCACCCTGTCCTCGGCGCGCTGAGCAGTGACCTCCTCGGCCAGCCGCGACACCTGCTCGACCCGCGCGCTGATCTCGTCGGCGTCGAGGTGACCCGGCAGCTGGGTCGCCGCCGTGCCGTCCTCGTCGGAGTAGCCGAACACCCCGATGGCGTCGAGGCGGGCAGCGACGAGGAAGTCGCCCAGCAGCTCGACATCGGCCTCCGACTCGCCCGGGAAGCCGACGATGAAGTTGCTCCGGACGCCCGCCTGGGGGGCCGCCGCCCGGACCTGCGCCAGCAGGGCGAGGAACCGATCCGCGTCCCCGAAGCGGCGCATCGCTCTGAGCAGTGGGCCGGAGGCGTGCTGGAACGACAGGTCGAAGTAGGCGGCGACGCCAGCGGTCGAGGCAATGGCGTCGACGAGGCTCGGTCGCATCTCGGCAGGCTGCAAGTACGAGACGCGCACCCGTCGTACTCCGTCGACGGCCGCCAGCTGAGGCAGCAGTGCCTCCAGCAGCCTGATGTCACCGAGATCCTTGCCGTACGACGTGGAGTTCTCACTCACCAGGAACAGCTCGCGGACGCCCGTGGACGCCAGCCATCGCGCCTCGCTCAGCACCTCCGCCGGCGGGCGGGACAGAAACGAGCCCCGGAAGCTCGGGATGGCGCAGAAGGAGCACCGTCGGTCACAGCCCGAGGCGAGCTTGAGTGGTGCCACCGGACCGGACTCCAGCCGGCGCCGGATGGTTCTGGGTCCGCTCGCCGGCGCGCGACCCTCCGCCAGGTCCGCAGGCGACTCGACGCGGCTAGCCGGCTGGGCGTGGCCGGGGACGGAGTGCGCAGCGGCGCCGGTCCGCGCCGCAGGGGCCAAGGGAAGAAGCACTCGCCGGTCTCGCGGCACGTGAGACCGATGATGGTGGCCGGCGACGATGCTGTGCAGGCGGTCCGCGATCTCGGGATAGTCGTCGAAGCCGAGCACGGCGTCGGCTTCGGGCAGGGACTCGGCGAGGTCCCGGCCGTAGCGCTCGGCAAGGCAGCCGACGGCAACGACCGTCTTGGCCTTTCCTGCGGACTTCAGGTCTGCCGCCGCCAGCAGCGTGTCGACCGAATCCTTCTTGGCAGCCGCCACGAAGCCGCAGGTGTTCACGACCACGGTCTCGGCGGCGTCCGGGTCGTCGACGAGCCGGAACCCGCCGGCCGCCAACCGGGCCGCCAGCTCCTCGGAGTCGACCTCGTTGCGGGCACAGCCCAGCGTGACGAGCGCGACCGTGGCAGGAGTGTTCATGCGATGGTCCAGTATGCCTGGGTGGCGGCCAGGCTCACCTCACATGGATGAAGATAGGCTGCCCCGGCGCACCCATGGCCGCCCGCGGGTGGCCGGCGGCCGACAGCGCGACAACCCCGCCGTCCACGGCCATCACGCGCAGCGGCCCGCGACCGCTGACCGTCTTGGCCTGCCCGTCCTGGAGGTACCCCTGGTAGACGACCTTCATCGCTCGGTCCCAGACGACGACACGCGAGGAGCCCCCGCTCGCGCGCAGCATCACCCGCGTCGGCTCCGGGGGCGCTACCTGCAGGCTGCGGATATCCGGCGTGCCGGGATGGGCCGCGAAGGCCGCTGCAGCGCCAGCCGGACCTGGTGCGGTCCTCAGCTGAGGCTGGTCGGTGATGAAGAGACGGGCTGCTGCCCAGGCAAGCAGCAGCACGAGGACGGCGGCAACCAAGGCACCCCAGTGCGACCCGCGCCCGGTCGGGCGGACCACCCCGGTGGAGAGCTCCGCGTCGAAGACGGCCCGAGGACTCACCGGCGCGACGGCGAGATGCTCGTCGTACGACGCCAGCAACGGCGCCGGGTCGATGCCGAGCGCACCGCACAGCATGCGCAGATGTCCGCGGGCATAGAAGTCTCCCCCGCAGGGCGCGAAGTCTCCCACCTCGATCGACTCGATGACGTATGGACGGATCCGGGTTCGCTCGGCGAGGTCGTCGACCGAGGTGTCCAACCGCTCACGTGCCTGCTGGATCCGCTCCCCGATCGCGACTGCCGCTGGAGCTGGCTGCGGCGCGGGCGCCGTGGCCACCGCGACTGCGCCAGCCGCCGTCTCCAGCGGCTGGCTGCGCACGGCCGAGGGCCGCTGCCTGATCCTGCGCATGGCTCCCGCACTGAGGTCCGCCGTGGCGTCCATGACCAGCTCGACGTTGGCCGAGCGCGGCGGGTACGACGCTTGTCGCGGCAGGTCCTCAGGAGCCCGGCGGCGAAGCTCGGGCAGCTCCGGAAGCGGGTCCACCTCCTGCGCCAGTGGCTCGGACAACGCGAGCGCGCCGACTGTGACGGGCTCGGGCGTTGTCTCCTCGTGCGGCGCTGCATTGGCGCTGATCTGCTGGCGCCGGCTGCTCGGTGAGCGCAACGCCGAGACCACGGCTGCGAGTCGGCGCGGCGCCGAGGGCACCGCCGCCCGCACCGCCACGCGGGCCGTTGCCGGCTCGACTTCGCCGGCCCGCTCAGGCTCGCTGGCCCGCCCGGGCTCGGGCTCGGTGACCCGCTCGGGCTCGGCCAAGCACGCGGGCCCGGCCGCCGACCGGCGTACCGGCGTCGCTGCGCCGGCGAGCTCAACGGTCGGAACGGGGTCGGCAACCTCCTCGTCGGCGACCACGACGGGCACCCGACCGTCCGCCAGCCGCAAGACGGTGCCAGGAACGTCGTCCACCGATGCCCGGGCCGTCAGGCCGTAGGGCACGACGAGCGACGCGTCGTACAGCCAGCGGTTCAGCAGGGCCGCGACACGACTGCGCATCCCG
>JBBQKY010000145.1:0-6609 GCA_038327385.1 Propionibacteriales bacterium | reverse complement strand
CCGCTCACCACGTTCGTCGTCTTCCTCGCTTTCATCATCTACGCGACCTGGCGCGCCTTCAGTGGCAGCAACTACTACTCCGCGCCCTACCTCTCGCCCTTCTACTCGCCCTGTCTGACGGACTCGTGCACCTCAGGCGCGTCCGACTTCGGGGAGCCGTTCTCTTGGTGGCAGCTGTCGCCTGCCTTGCTGGTCCTGATCTTCCCGCTGGGATTCCGGTTCACCTGCTACTACTACCGCAAGGCCTACTACCGCGCCTTCTGGCTGTCACCGCCGTCGTGCGGAGTGGCCGAGCCGCACAAGGGGTACTTCGGTGAGACCCGGTTCCCGCTGATCCTGCAGAACATCCACCGCTACTTCTGGTACGCCGCGATCCTCGTCTCGCTCGTTCTGACGTACGACACCGTGATCGCCTTCCGGGACGGGGACGGCCACTTCTTCCACGTCGGTGTGGGGTCGCTCATCATGCTGGTCAACATCGTGCTGATCTGGCTCTACACGCTGTCGTGCCACTCATGCCGTCACGCGGTCGGCGGCCGGCTCCGGCACTTCTCCAAGCACCCCGTGCGCTACCGCATGTGGACCGCGGTGTCCAAGCTCAACAAGGACCACGCCAAGTACGCCTGGCTCTCCCTGTTCTCCGTCGCGCTCACCGACCTCTACATCTACTTCCTTGCCAGTGGCGCGTTCAGCGATCCGAGGTTCTTCTAGATGACAGAGAGCTCAGCGGGACAGCAGCACGGCGCCACCGCGATCGGTGCGACCGGTCCCGACGCGTCGCGGCACCCAATGACCGGCAACGTCATGTCGAGCGACGAGCGGACCACCCCGTACGGCTTCGAGAACCACGAGTACGACGTGGTCGTCATCGGCGCCGGCGGAGCCGGCTTGCGGGCCGCCATCGCAGCCCACGATGCCGGCGCCAAGACGGCCATCGTCTGCAAGTCCCTTCTCGGCAAGGCCCACACGGTGATGGCCGAAGGTGGGATAGCCGCCTCGATGGGAAACGTGTGGCCCGAGGACAACTGGCGGGTGCACTACCGCGACACCATGCGCGGCGGCAAGATGCTCAACAACTGGCGGATGGCGCAGCTGCACGCGCAGGAGTCACCAGAGCGGGTGCTCGAGCTGGAGGAGTGGGGTGCGCTGTTCGACCGCACACCTGACGGCCTCATCTCGCAACGGGACTTCGGCGGCCATCGATACGCCCGGCTGGCCCACGTCGGGGACCGCACCGGCCTGGAGATGATCCGCACCCTGCAGCAGCGGGCGGTCGCCCTGGGTATCGACGTGTTCATGGAATGCACGGTGACCGAGATCTTCAAGGACGGCAACCGGGTTGCCGGGGCGTTCGGCTACTGGCGGGAGACCGGCCGGTTCATCGTGTTCCGCACGCCGAGCATCGTGTTGGCTACCGGCGGGATCGGCAAGTCGTACCAGGTGACGAGCAACTCCTGGGAGTACACCGGCGACGGGCACGCCCTCGCACTGCGCACCGGCGCGACGCTCATCAACATGGAGTTCGTCCAGTTCCACCCGACGGGGATGGTGTGGCCGCCCTCGGTGAAGGGCCTGCTGGTGACCGAGTCGGTGCGCGGCGACGGCGGGGTGCTGCGCAACTCCGAGGGCCGGCGGTTCATGTTCGACCACATCCCCGAGTTCTTCAAGTCGGAGACCGCCGACAGCGAGGAGGAGGGTGACCGCTGGTACGAGGACAAGAAGAACAACCGGCGGCCTCCCGAGCTGTTGCCCAGGGACGAGGTGGCGCGGGCCATCAACGCCGAGATCAAAGCGGGGCGCGGGTCACCGCATGGTGGCGTCTTCCTCGACATCGCCTCCCGACGCAGCCCGGAGTTCATCCGCCGGCGGCTGCCGTCCATGTACCACCAGTTCAAGGAGCTGGCGGACGTCGACATCACCGCCGAGCCGATGGAGATCGCGCCGACCTGCCACTACGTCATGGGCGGCGTGGAGGTCGATGCCGACACCGGCGAGAGCCTGGTCGAGGGCCTGTACGCCGCTGGGGAGGTGGCCGGTGGGATGCACGGCTCCAACCGTCTCGGCGGGAACTCGCTGTCGGACCTGCTCGTCTTCGGCAGGCGCTGTGGGCTCAACGCGGCCTACCACGCGCGCCGCGTGGCCGGCCGGCTCCCGGCGGTCGACGAGGCCGAGGTCGCCGCCGCGGCTGAGCAGGCGCTTGCCCCGTTCTCCACCGACGGCGGCGAGAACCCGTACACGATTCAGAAGGACCTGCAGGACGTCATGCAGCGGCTCGTCGGCATCATCCGCGAGGGTGACGAGCTGAGCGAGTCCCTCGGGAAGCTCGTGGAGCTCAAGGAGCGGGCCAGCCACCTGTCGGTCGAGGGGCACCGCCAGTACAACCCAGGCTGGCACCTGGCGATCGACCTTCGCAACATGCTGCTCGTCTCGGAGTGCGTCGCGACGGCGGCACTGGAGCGGCAGGAGTCCCGTGGTGGCCACACGCGCAACGACTTCCCAGGCCCGGACCCGCACTGGGGCAGCCGGAACCTGGTGCTGTCACTCAGCTCAGCCGGCGAGGTGAATCTCAAGCATCAGCCGTTGCCGGTGATGCCCGACGACCTCAAGACGCTCTTCGAGGAGCACTGATGGCCTACGACCTGAAGATGCGCCTCTGGCGCGGCGACGCGTCCGGCGGGGAGCTCGGCGACTACACGGTCGCCGTCGAGGAGGGCGAGGTCGTCCTCGACGCCATCCACCGCATCCAGGCGACCCAGGCGGGCGACCTCGCCGTACGGTGGAACTGCAAAGCGGGCAAGTGCGGGTCGTGCAGTGCCGAGGTGAACGGCAAGCCTCGGCTGATGTGCATGAGCCGGCTGTCCGACTTCGAGCAGGGCGAGACCGTGACGGTCACCCCGGTGCGCGCCTTCCCCGTCATCCGCGACTTGGTGACCGACGTCTCCTACAACTACGAGAAGGCCAAGCAGATCCCGGCGTTCGCCCCGACGCCGCGGGACGCAGACGGCAAGCGCCGGATGATGCAGCAGGACGTCGAGCGTGGGCAGGAGTTCCGCAAGTGCATCGAGTGCTTCCTGTGCCAGAACGTCTGCCATGTCGTCCGCGACCACGAGGATAACAAGCAGGCCTTCTCGGGCCCGCGCTTCTTCCTGCGCTACGCCGAGCTCGACATGCACCCGCTCGACACCCACGACCGTCGCCAGTTGGCACAGGATGCCGCTGGGATAGGGATGTGCAACATCACGAAGTGCTGCACGGAGGTCTGTCCGGAGAACATCAAGATCACCGACAACGCGATCATCCCGATGAAGGAGCGCGTCGCGGACCGCAAGTACGACCCCATCACCTGGCTCGGCTCCAAGATCTTCACTCGCGGGGACCGGGCGAGCCGCGAAGAGGTGTGACCGGCAAGCCGCGGAGGACCGCCGCCCCTGAGGTTCTGGCGGCGGTTGAGATCGCACGTCTCCTAGTGCAGGAGAAGCTCGAGGGCTGGGTATACGAGGGCGGCTGCCTGGTGCGCTCGGTCGAGTGCCCGGCGTTCGCGGACGGCATCCGTCTCGTCGACTCGGTGGCCGTAGTAGCCGACCGGCTCGACCACCACCCTGACATCGACATCCGCTGGACGACGGCCACCTTCCGGCTGTCGACGCACTTCCTCGGCGGCGTCACGTCTCGTGACTTCCGGCTGGCGCACGAGATCGACGCTCTGGTGGCGGGTCAGTGAGCCCGAAGCCGCACGAGCCGGCCGCTGCGACATCATATGGTTCCACGGCGGTGGACGACGCTGGTCTGACGATCCCGGTCGGTGTCACTGGCACTGTCGACGTGCTGTTCGAGGGTGACCGCGTCTGGTCGTTCTCGCCCCCCGAGCACACGAACGTTGCCGGCGGACAGCGGCGGGTCCCGTGGCCGCAGCTGCTCCGGTCGCACCTGGACGGTACGACGCGTGTCGACGTCCTGGAACATGCCACCGGAGCCGTGCTGCTCTCGGCGGAGCAGGCCTTCGGCAGCGGCACAGGTCGCCTTCGCTTCGCCGACAAGTCGGGCAACCCCCGCGTCATCGACAAGTGGGGCTTCGTGCAGAAGCCGATGTCGTCTCGCGACCCGGCCAGCCTCGAGCCGGTCCTCGACGGCGCCGAAGAGATCCTCGATACCCTCAGCACCGACTGCGCACTGCCGGCATGGATCGCTTTCGGCTCGTTGCTCGGGGCCGTCCGTGCGGGCAAGGTGATCCCCCATGACAACGACCTGGACGTCGCCTACCTGAGCTCCTACGAGAACCCCGTCGACGTGGCTCGCGAGATGTTCCGGGTGTCCCGCGCCCTGCAGCGCCGAGGCATGCGGGTGCTGACGAAGACCGGGAGCTTCGTCACGGTCATCGTGATGCTCCCCGGCGGGGGTCAGATGGCCATCGACGTCTACGCGTGCTTCTACATCGGCGACATCCTCTACGAGTCGTCAAGCGTGCGTGCGCCGGTTCCGCGCGACGCTCTCCTGCCGCTGGGGACGGTGACCTTCGAGAGACGTTCGTTTCCGGCGCCAAGAGATCCCCGGGTGCTGTTGGAGGCGTCGTACGGCCCGGACTGGGAGGTCCCGGATCCGGGCTTCCGGTACCGGATACCGCCGTCACTGAAGCGGCGCTTCCTCGGTTGGTACGGCTCGTCGATGCGCCACCGTCGGTACTGGGACCGGTTGTACGAAGGCGGCCTCGGATACCGGATCAGCGATGACCGCTCTCCGTTCGCCGAGTGGGTGCTTCCGCAGCTGCGTCCCGAGCGTCCCGTCCTCGACGTGGGGTGCGGCAACGGACGAGACACGTTCTGGTTGTCCGAGCAGGGTCTTCAGGTGACCGGCCTGGAATACAGCAAGGCGGCGATGGGCAGGTGCCGCGCCAAGGCGGCAAGGAGCAGCTCGCCGGCGACGTTCTCGCTGGTGAACTTCTACGACGTGCGCGACACCCTGGTCAAGGCAGCCCTGACGGCTCGCGAGACGCCGGGACCGCGGACCGTCTACGCGCGGTTCCTCCTGCACAGCCTCGAACCCGATGCGCGACGCAACTTCTGGCACTTCGCTGACACGGTGCTGCGCGGAGGCGGCGAGGCGTTCGTCGAGTTTCGCACCCCCCTGGACAGCGGCCGGCCGCGGGCGTTCGAGCCGCACTACTGCCAGTACCTCCGGCCGGCCGAGATCTGCGCCGAGATCACCCGAGCCGGCGGCGAGGTTGTGGAGCGGGTGGAAGGCGTCGGGTTGTCGCCGTACCAGGGCGAGGACCCGCATCTGTGTCGACTGAAGGCGGTGTGGAAACGGTGAACGCAAGAGCCGGACTGAGCAGGGTGCGAAGCGGAGTGACCGGTGGCGCCTCGTCTGTGCGCGCCAAGCTGGACGTCGTCTCGAAGGGGGCCAACCTGGCCCGCCGGGTGGCGGACCTGGAAGCCGACATGCAGGAGCAGCGCGAGCTGTCGATGCGTGTGGCGCAGCTGACCGACATCGTGCAGGAGCTGTTGATCCCCGTCGCTGATCGCGACGAGGAGCGGCTGCACCAGCTGCTGCACGAGTACGCGGAGACGCTGTAGCGCGGCGGTCCGGAGCCGAGGGGGTCGGCGCTCCCTCCCGGCGGCCGCTACATCAGCGTCGTGGCGATGAATTGTTGGTGAAGTCGGCAACCAATGGTGTGCACGTGGCGTCTCAGTAGATGTAGAACGGGCCATGGCACGGCCTCTCCCGGCAGTGCGTGAGCCTATGCAGAAAGGGAAGCACCACATGAGGACTGCCCATCTTGTGAGCGCCGTCGTGGCTGCAGCCGCGCTGGTACCCCTCTCGGCGGGTGCCGCGTTCGCCGCGCCGCCCGCCAACGACATGCCCGGCGGAGCGATATCGCTGTCCCTCGGCGACACGTTCAAGGAAGACACGACCAAAGCTACGACCGGCACGCTGGATGCCAAGGTCAACCGGTTCTGCGGGGCACCCCGCACGAACGCGAGCGTCTGGTTCACCTATGCATCGTCGACCGACGGATCAGTCATCCTCGACACGTCAGGGTCAGACTTCTCCGCCGGCCTCATGGTCTTCAATGGCCCGCCGTCGGGTAGAACCATGATCAGTTGCGGCCCCACCACCCTCGGCGTCGACGCCAGCGCCGGCTCCACCTACACGATCATGGCGTTCTCCGACACCAACGTGAAGGGGGGCAAACTAGTCCTCTCGCTGGACAAGGGGCCGCCACCTCCGCGCCTCCAAGTGACTGTTGACCCGACAGGCAAAGCGTTCTCGGACGGCACCGCCAAGATCACTGGCACGTATTCCTGCAAGAACGGCGACTTCATCGACATCTACGGTCAGCTCACCCAGATCTGGCGCCGAGTCAAGATCACTGCCTACTTCGATGATTTCCTCCCAGGCACGTGCGATGGAACCGTGCACCGGTGGGCGCTGGTGCTGACATCAGACAACGGTCTGTATGCCAAGGGCGTGGCCACGGTGGATGCCTACGGCACGTCCTGTGGCCTTATCGACTGCACGGACGTGAGCCGCACCGGTCAAGAGGTCACGCTCTACAAGGCCGGCGCACAACAGGCCACGGCACCCAACGCATCGGGAGCTTCCGGCTCCGCG
>JBBQKY010000144.1:0-6642 GCA_038327385.1 Propionibacteriales bacterium | reverse complement strand
CCTAGACAAGCGGAACGCTCCCGACGAACAACGGTCATGCGGTAACCAACCCGCGCATATCAGCCTGACCGCGTGTCGAGACATGCCTCTCACCCGAGACCCTCCCGCCGGCCCCATGCAGACATCCCCCCGGATTGCTCCAAACGGGGGAACCTCAGCCTGGCCACTTGACAGGAATACTCCCCATATCAGTCTAGTAGCCGTTGCCGGTGTTGATGGACCAGTTGCCACCCGACTCGCACGCGGCGATCCGGTCCCATACGGAGGAACCGCTGACGCTGGGCGCGGAGGGGGCCGGAGCGGGAGCTGGAGTCGGCGTCGGGGTGGGGGCCGGAGGTACGTACACCGGCTTCGTGCCGTGGATCTCGATCCGGCTGACCGGTGCGCGGACGACGACACGCTTCACGATCCGCTTGGAGGTGACCTTGCCGTTGACGCCGCTGATGCGGTAGGTCACCCGGGCGGTGCCAGCGGTGCCGGCCTGCTCGACCCGGACATTCCCCTGGGTCAACGTGCTGTCCTGTTTGACGATCGTCGGATATCGGATCGACGCGCTGGACACATGCGTGATGCTGAAGACTCGGGTGACGACGATCTTGCTGTTCTTCGTCAGCGGGGTGGCCAACTTCGGCGACACCCGGTCGTTAGCGTCGAGGTGCACCCCGAGGGCTCTGAGCGCCTTGCCGACGGTGAGCGCGGTTGTGGTGACGGTCTTTGCCTTGTTGGGGCCGACCGTGAGCGTGACCTGCTTCGGGGTGTTGATGGAGACCACGAGCCCTTGCCTGCTGATGAACGCCGAGCGGCTCGTCGAGAAGTCAGCGCCAGCGGACACCCGTGCACCGATCTCGCCCATCGCCGAGCTGACGGTGCTCGCTGTGGTCCAGTAGGTGTGGGCGTGCCCGTCGACCACCAAGGTCAGCTCTCGGCCGTAGGAGACGGCGATGCGCGTGCCGTCCTTGATCGTGGTCGCCGGCGCGGGCGCCACCACGTCATACGGGCCGATTGCGATGTCCTGCGCTGCCAGGACCGCCCCGACCGTACTCTCCGACGTACTGACGGTTTGCGCCTTGCCGCCGATGACGAGGGTTACCGACTTGTCGTGCCCCGCGAGGGCGAAGACTCCGACTACGACTCCGACACTGACGGCGAGGACGCCGGCCAACAGGGCGATCAACAGCTTCTTCGACACAATGCTCCCGGATTTCGAGCTTCCCGGATCGCGGCTCGTCCCTCTGCTCGGCACGAAGAGAGGGTCCCCATGGGACGGCCGCCCGGCTGGGCAAGTCCCCGACCATGCCAGATGGTCCGGGGGAAGGCAAAATCTCTCAGGAAGGGCGCCACATGCGGTGACTGCTTCCCCGTGCGCCACACAACTCACAAGGATCTCAGCCCCAGACGCCGCCAAAAGCCGCATCGGTGTTGCTCCGAAGGGCGTCACAGAGCGTCCCGAGATCGTCCCCGCGGACCGCTGCCATGGCTCGCACTGTCGTGGGGACGAGGTACGACGCGTTGGGCCGGCCGCGGTACGGCGTCGGCGCGAGGAACGGCGCATCCGTCTCGACCAGGATGCGGTCCAGGGGCGCAAAGGCCAGGGCATCGCGCAGGGGCTGGGCGTTCTTGAACGTCACCGTGCCGGCAAAGGACAGGTACGCACCTCTGTCGAGGCACGCCGCCGCGAAGCCCACATCACCGGAGAAGCAGTGCAACACAGTGCGCGCCGGGATGCCGTGCTCGTCGAGCGTCGTCAGTACGTCGCTGTGCGCGTCCCGGTCATGGATGACCAGCGTCTTGTCGAGCGCCTTCGCCATCTCGATGTGCGCCGCGAACGACTGCTGCTGCGCCGCGACACCCTCGGGTCCGGTGCGGAAGTAGTCCAGGCCCGTCTCGCCGATCGCCCGCACCCGGGGGCTGGAGCGGGCGAGGCGCTCTATCTCGGCCAGACCCGCCGCGAGACCGCCCCTCTCGTGGAGCCGTGGTGCCTCGTTGGGATGGATCGCCACACCGGCGACGATGCCGTCGTACCGCTCGGCGGTCTGCACCGCCCAGGCAGCTCCGGGCAGGTCACACCCGATCTGGACGATCCTCGGAACGCCGACGTTGGCGGCAAGCTCCAGCGCCTCGTCGGGCTCGATCCAGGAGTCCCCGTCTTCGATGTCGAGATGGCAGTGGTTGTCCACGACCGGCCCCGGCAGGGGCTCGGGCAGCGGCGGACGCGACGTGTCGCGGCGTTGCCCGAACTCGGCGTTCACCCGCGACCGCGCCGGACCCCTCCCGGCAGCCCCGTCCGCCGGATCCCTCACACCGAGCCCCTCATTCGTCTGAAGGATCACGACGGCGCGCGACCCGCGGATCCGATGCCGGAGCGGGAGAAGGGGAATCGTCGGCCAAGCGCGGGAACAGCGCCGATCCCTTCGTCAGCCGCACGCCCGCTGGGAGCTGCCCCCAGCTTCCCGCCGTCGAGACACGTTGGTCAGACAGCTGGCCGAGGGCGTCCCCGCCAATGGACTGCCAAAGCAACGCGCATGCCTTCGGCATCACCGGGTTGTACAACACCGCGATCGCTCGAAGCGACTCGGCGGCCGCATAGAGGATCGTCCCGAGCCGCGCTCGGCCCTCCTCGGAGGTGTCCTTGGCCACCTGCCACGGCTCCTGCTCAGTCACGTAGGCGTTGACGGCGCCCACGAAGTCGGCAACCGCGGAGACTGCCTCACTGATCGCCACCCGGTCGATCGCCGCCTCAGCCGCAGCGACGGCCGTGCCCAGCGCCTCGCTGAGTGTCTGCTCGGCGGCCCCGGCCGCGCTCGGGGCAGGCAGCACGCCGCCGAAGTACCTGGCCACCATCGCCGTGACCCGAGACGCCAGGTTTCCGAGGCCGTTGGCAAGCTCACTCGTGTAGACGGCGCTTATGTGCTCCCACGAGAAGCTGCCGTCCGAGCCGAACGTGATCGCTTTCATGAAGTAGTACCGGTACGCGTCGGAACCGAAGTGACGCGTGACGACCTCCGGCGCGATGGCCGTCGCCTTCGACTTGCTCATCTTCTCTCCGCCGACGAGCAGCCAGCCGTGCGCGAATACCTGCCGGGGTACGTCGACCCCTGCCGCCATCAGCATCGCCGGCCAGATGACCGCATGGAAGCGCAGAATGTCCTTACCGACAAGGTGAATGTCTGCCGGCCATCGCCTGTCGAACAGCACCTTGTCGGTCCCGAACCCGGCAGCGGTCGTGTAGTTGAGGAGCGCGTCGATCCACACGTAGAACACCTGCGACGCGTCCCACGGGACGGGCACCCCCCAGTCGAAGGACGACCGGCTGATCGACAGGTCCTTCAGGCCCTGCTTGACGAAGGAAACCACCTCGTTGCGCGCCGACTCCGGCTGGACGAACTCAGGGTGGGACTCGTAGAGGTCGAGCAACCGCTGCGTGTACTTCGACATGGCGAAGAAGTAGTTCGACTCACTCACCGTCTCGACCGGCGTGTGATGTATCGCACAGAGCTCCGTGCCGTTCTCGTCCACCAGGAGATCGGCCGGAAGCTTGAACTCCTCGCAGCTCACGCAGTACGGGCCCTCGTAGCGGCCCTCGTAGACGTCGCCGGCCTCGCGGACTCGCAGCCAGAAGTCCTGCACCTGCTTCTTGTGCGCCGGATCGGTGGTGCGGATGAACTGGTCGTTGGCGATGTCCACGGTCTCGAGCACCGGCCGCCAAGCCGTCTCGACAAGATGATCGGTCCACTCCTGAGGCGACATGCCGTTCTCGGCGGCGGCCCGCATGACCTTCTGTCCGTGCTCGTCGGTGCCCGTCAGGTACCAGACGTCCTCGCCGCGCTGGCGGTGCCACCTCGTCAGCACATCGCCGGCCACCGTCGTGTAGGCACTTCCGATCGACGGCGCCGCGGTCACGTAGTAGATAGGAGTCGTGACGTAGAACGTCTTGGGCCCGCTGTCGGTCATGGCCCAAGCGTAGTGAGCCGGGTCGACTCCTTTTCAGCAAGCGAGCGCCGTCAGTGGTGACCGGCCTCGTAGACGGTGCGGCGCGACAGGCCCGTCCGCTCCGCGACAAGCAACACGGCGTCCTTGCGCGACATCCCGCCGGCGACCGCCTCGTCGACCAAGGTGCGCAGTGCTTCGTCGTCCGGAACCGCCCGCCGCAACTCAGCGGCGCCCGCCACGACGATCGTGACCTCGCCGCGGATCTCCTGCTCGGCCCAGGCGGTCAGGTCGTCGAGGGTGCCCCGTCGTACCTCTTCGTACGTCTTCGTGAGCTCGCGACAGACGCTCGCCTTCCGGTCTCCCCCGAAGGCCTGCGCCATCGCAGTGAGCGTGTCTCTTGTCCGGTGGGGCGCCTCGAAGAACACTAAGGTGCGCGGCTCGCGGGCCAGCGACTCGAGGCGCCGGGCGCGCTCGCCAGCCTTGCGCGGCAGGAAGCCCTCGAAGCAGAACCTGTCGGCCGGAAGCGCGGAGACCGCGAGGGCAGCCAGCACCGCTGACGGGCCCGGTACGACGGTCACTTCGACGCCGGCGTCCACCGCCGCGGCCACGAGGCGATAGCCCGGGTCGGACACGCTTGGCATCCCGGCGTCGGTCACCAGCACGACGCGCTGACCGGCTTGCAGAGCCGCCAGCAGGACCGGGGTCCGCTCCTGCTCGTTCCCCTCGAAGTACGACACGACACGACCGTGCACATCGGCTCCGATGTCGGCGGCGAGCCGGCGCAGCCGGCGGGTGTCCTCCGCTGCCACGACATCGGCGCCGGACAGCTCGGCGACCAGCCGAGCGGAGGCATCGCCGGCGCAGCCGATCGGCGTACCGGCGAGGACCAACGTCATAGCAGGCATCATGGCAGCCGCCTCCGGTGTGGCAGCGGCGCGCCGTTGACGGCGTGGGGGGACGACTGCCCCGCTCCGTACCATGGGCGGGTGGTGATGACCCGGGCACGTCGGGAGTTCGCGGTCGCAGCAATCGCCGACCGAGCCCCGCTGGCCTCCACCGTCGAAGGGACTCCACTTCCGCCGGTGCGCCGCCGGCTGCTGCCCCTGACCTTCCGCAGTGACATGGCGTGGGGCTGGTACGCGCCGCTCATAGTCACGGTCTTCGTCGGCATCTTCCAGTTCTGGGGCCTGAGCACGCCACACAAGATCATCTTCGACGAGACGTACTACGCCAAGGACGCCTACTCACTGCTCGTCAGGCACTACGCATCGACATTCGTCGACAACTCCGCGACCGACAAGGTCAACGAGGCCGACCAGATCATCAACTCGGGCTCGACGAAGGGCATCTTCGCCGACCCGCCGAGCATGGTGGTGCACCCCGAGGTCGGCAAGTGGATGATCGCCTTCGGGGAGTGGATCTTCGGTCTGACGCCGTTCGGCTGGCGGTTCTCCTCGGCTGTGGTGGGGACGCTGATGATCCTGGTGATGTGCCGCCTCGTGCGGCGGCTCACCGGGTCGACCATGCTGGGCTGTGTCGCGGGGCTGCTGCTGGGCTTCGACGGTCTGCACTTCGTCATGTCACGCATCGCACTGCTGGACATCTTCCTGGCGTTCTGGCTGCTCTGCGCCACGCACTGCCTGGTTGCCGACCGTGACTGGGCGCGGCTCCGGCTGGCGCGGAGGTTCGAGGTCTCGCCACCCCGCACGGTTCTCGGCTTCGGCCCCGTTCGAAGTTTTCTGCTGCGCCCTTGGCGGATCGCCGCTGGCGTGTGCTTCGGGTTGGCCGCCGGGACCAAATGGAGTGCCATCTTCGTCCTGGCCGGGATGTGCCTGCTGGTGTGGGCATGGGACAGCGGGATGCGGCGCGCGGTCGGCGTACGGTGGGCGCCGTTCAAGGCTCTTGTGGTCGACGAGGTCCCGGCGCTCTTGTCGTTCATCGGCGTGGCACTCGTGGTGTACGTCGTGAGCTGGATGGGGTTCCTCACCCACGCGCAGAAGTTCGAGGACACCTTCGGCCATCCCTCCGACGGGAAGCAGGCCTGGAGCTCCGTCGACGACTTCGGCGGTCACCCACACGGCGCCATCGAGGGCGCCGTCCACGACCTCGACATCTTGTGGAACTTTCACAAGGCCGTCTACGACTTCCATACCGGAACGTACATCCGCGAGGCACACCACCCGTTCCAGTCCAACCCGGGCGGCTGGCTGCTCATCAACCGACCGCTTGGCATCGACGCCACGAGCGGCGGTCCGGATGCGGTGGTGGGCTGCTCGACCGGGCAGAGCTGCGTCCGGCAGATCCTGGCGATCGGCACGCCGGTGTTGTGGTGGGGTGGTGTCATCGCGCTCGTCGTCGGGATCGGCTACTGGGTCTTCCGCCGGGACTGGCGGTTCGGCGTCCCTCTCGTGGGGGTCCTCACCACCTGGTTGCCGTGGTTCCGCTATGACCAGCGGCCGATCTTCTACTACTACGCCGTGGCGATTATCCCGTTCACGGTGATCGCCGTGACGCTGGTACTCGGCAAGATCCTCGGCCGCGCGGACGCACTGCCCCGGCGCCGGCTGGTCGGTGTGCTGTTCGCTGGCGGCTTCGTGGCCCTGGTGGCGCTGAACTTCGCCTACTTCTACCCCATCCTGACCGACGGGCTGCTCACCAACGCCCAGTGGAACCATCGCATGTGGCTCGCCCACTGGATCTGACGGTCACCCG
>JBBQKY010000143.1:0-6741 GCA_038327385.1 Propionibacteriales bacterium | reverse complement strand
CCGCGACTGCCACTGGTGGAGCTCCTGCAGCCCGCGACGGACATGGCTGAGCGCGGCGCCTCGTCGGCCGGCGGCGACCGCCGCCTCGGCGCGCACCTCCTCACCGAGCAGCCTTACCCCCAGCGGGGTAGCCGCGCCGGTCCGGGCCGCCGCCAGCCACCGGCGGGCCGCCGACCGGTCGCCCGCGAGCAACTCGGCGCGAACGGCGGACAGCGTCATGGCCAGCGCCTCATGGGGCAGCCCTTGGTCACCCAGCAGGCCGGCCAGCACGGCGGCCCGCGCGGCCCGGTCGGCCCGCGCGGCGGCGGGCCGATCGGCCGCGATCTCGGCAGCCAGCTTCACCGCCTCGGCGCGTAGCGCCCAGAGCTCGCTGCCTCGCTGCCGGAACCTCCGTTCGGCTCTGCGTGCCACGGCGGCCGCCCGCGTCGGTTCGTCAGCGCTGAGCGTGCGAGCCAGGATGAGCTCCACCTCGCCCTGGCGTTGGCGCAGCCCACGCGAGCCATAGGCCCGCGCCGCGTTCGCAAAGGCGTCCTTCGCGTCCTCGGGCATACCTGCCGCGACGAGGACCTCGGCGCGGTCCTGCATGACGACCGCCTGGTACGTCGCCGAGAGGCCCTCGAGGAGCGGAGCCGCGCCCTCCATGCCCCGCAGCGCCGCGACGAGGTCGCCCTCGAGCAGCCGTGCGTAGCCGAGGTTGTGGTCGGCCATCGCCGCATGGACCTCGTCCCCGGCGTCGCGGTAGAGCTCGCCTGCGACTCGGGAGTCCTCCGATGCACGCTCCGCGTCTCCGCGCTGGAGGTAGAGCAGGCCCCGGTTGAGGTAGGCCCGCGCCAGCGGCACGGGCGACTCGTCCAGCAGCGCGATGGCCCGCGCGAAGGAGGCGATCGCCTCCGGTCCGGCGGCGGCGCGAACCTGCAGCAGGGCGACCTGCGACTCGATGAGGCCGCGGACCTGTCGGCCGATTCCCGGCTCGGCAAGTGCCTCGGCGCAGAGCGCCATCCCCTGGGCGGTGCTCCCGAGCTCCGCCTCCACGTAGGCGAGGCTCAGCTTGATGCGGGCTATCGTGTCGGGCTCCTCGGCCCGGGTCAGCGCACTGCGAAACAGCGCCCGGGCCGGCGGATAGCGTCCCGCGTTGCTGCGGGTGAGGCCGCGGCGATGCAGCTCCTCAGCGCTCAGCACCCCTGCATCATGGCGTGACGGAGGTCACCGCGGCCACTGCCGCCCACCCTCGGCCGACGGCCTCCGCCCGAGAGGGCGCGGCGTCCGCGGGCGACATCGCATCCACCAGCAGGCTCGCGATCCGGCCCGCCTGGAGCGGCGCAGCGAACGACGTACCACTCCACACCGCGAAGTGGCCGGTGAAGTCGTCGGGGTCGATGCTCTCCCGGACATGACCGAAGGCCGTCGTCCGCGCCATCGGTTGCAAGCCACCCTGCAGGGGCGGCATGGTGCTCACGACGGCGGCGCCGTTGGCGTAGGACCGCACCCATGGACCGGTGTTGCTGAACAAGGCAACGGTGCCGTTCGGGTTCAGAGCGCCGACGGAGACGAGCGGCACGCAGTCCGCGCGCTGCTTGACGAGGCCCTTGCCGTTGGACCAGGGCGCGAAGGCCGCCGGGAACAGCGGGCGTGCGGTGGCGTCGTTGCCGGCTGAGCAGGTGACCACGGTTCCGCACTCCCCCAGCAGCTCGACGAGGTGGTACATGGTCGGGTCGAACAGGTGGTCCTCGGGCGTCTCGTGGTAATAGCCCATCGACATGCTGAGTACGTCGACAGGATGACCGCCAGGCTCTCCGTCGTAGTGGCGGCGAACCAGCTCCGCCACCTGGGTCAAAGCGTTGACCCAGTCGGACTCCACGATCGGGCCGCTCGAGTTGACCACCCGCCAGGCGGCGATGTCGGCATCGGGACAGGCCTGATGAATCAGACCGGCGATGAACGTCCCGTGGCCGGAGAGCTCGTCGATGCCGCCGTCGAGCGGACCCACCTGGTCGCCGTGTACCTCGGGGTCGGTCGTGGCCTTCCGGTAGCCGATCCGGTGGCCGTCGAGACGGATGTCGTGCCGCACGACGTCGTCGAGCCACGGGTGCTGTCCGCAACCGGTGTCGAGGACGCCGACGACCGGGCGACGCCCCGCCAGCTTCGAGTCCGGCCGGCGGTAGGGCCGGGGACCGACGTAGGCCACCGGTTGGCGACCACCGCTGCCGGGAACGCCGTACGTCGCGACCGGGTAGCTGACGGCGCCGTTGAACGGGTTCGACTGGTCGAACGGGTTGGACTGGTCAAATGGGTTGGACTGGTCGAACGGGTTGGACTGGTCGAACGGGCTGGTCACGAAGAGCACATGGTCGAGGCCGACGCCCTGAAGCGCGTCCGCGCCGTAGCGGGCGCGCGCCTGCTGGAGCAGCACCCAGCCGTCCGGCGCGACCGCCGCCTTGTCGGACTTGACCGACAGCCTCAACCGCGAGAGCCCGAGCTCGCCCTTCGCCCAGGGGCGGCGCGTGCGCCAGCGGTCTCGACGCTGCTCCCCTGCGTCGACGCGGACACCGTGGAACGACCTGTCCACGTGCACCTCCCACGACAAGGTGTCGGCGACCTCGCGCAGCATGGCCAGCACCTCGTCGCGGTCACGGAGCGCCGAGACGACGAGCCGCGGTCCGACGTACACGGTGGGCCGCGGATTGACGCCGTCGACGGTGATTGCCGTCGCCGGGTCGAGCACGCGGCCCTCGACCTGCTGGAGCGTGCGCCGCGAAGGAGGGTTCGGGTCGCGGTCGTAGCGCGAGTGGGACGCACCCACCGATCCGGGGTTCTCGGCCGCCTGGTCGCCGACGTTGCCGTTGGATGCGTTGCCGTCGGGAGACTGGCTCACGGGCTCGTCCTCACAGCTCGAAGGCGGGTGTCGCGAAGAGCTCCTGCTCCTCGTTGGACGCGGCTGCCTGGCGACCGAAGAGCCAGAAGCGGGACAGGCCCCCGGGCACGCGGGGCAGCTCGAAGCGCCCGCTCTCGTCAACGTCGGCCTGCCAGGTACGGTCCTGCTGCCTTACCGTGACGCGCATCCGGTGAGCCGGCGTCACCCAGCCGTCCACTCTGCGGAAAGCCGTACCGAGACCGCTGACCCGCAGCAGCAGGGAGAACGACGCACCGGAGAAGGAGATGGTCAGCGCCTCGCTGGCACCTCTAGCGCCGGCCAGCCGCTCGCTTCGCTCCACGAGGTGCAGCAGCTCGTACTCCCCGTCGAGGTCGTCGGTCGCCAGGGCGACAAGCACCCGCTCCACGAGCTCGGGTGGCATGGGGTCGAGCGACTCCCACATGGTCGCGAGATCCCGCCAGAGCTGCGCGTCCTCCTCGGCCGTCGCGGGCAGGTTCGGTGTGTTCATGTCCTCATCCATTGGCCATCTCCCGGTTCCCGTCGGCCAACAGCGCCCTCAGCTTGTCCAGGCACCTGCCGCGGGTAGGTCCGATGCTCCCGACCGGCATCTGCAGCTCCTCGGCGAGCCGGTGGTAGTCCGGTCTGTCGTCGAAGGCCACGATGCGCATGAGCCGCTGGCACCGTTCCGTAAGCTGCTGCACGCAGCTCCACAGTCTGGTGCGCTCGTCGCCGGTAACGGCGAGCGACTCCGCGGACGCGCCAGGCGGCAGTTCGCCCTCGAGCGCTTCGGCTGCGATGGGGATCGTCCGGATGGCCGCCTTCGCCACCCGCCAAGCCTCCCGTCGAGCCGTCGTGGTCAACCAGGCTGCCACTGCCTGGGGCTCGGCGATCGACTCCTGCTTGCGCACGAACGTCAGCCAGGTCGCCTGTACGACGTCCTGCGCCCGCTCGGTGTCGAGTCCGTGGGCACGTACTACGTGCCACAGCACCGGTGACAGGCAGCGCACCAGATCGTCCAAACCCTGGGGGTCGCCCGCGCGCCAGCGACGAAAGTGGTCGGCCGCGTCGCTCCACACCGCGCCGGGACGCGGTGGTTCTGGCGCACTTCCCATGACGGCTCCCAAGCCCTGCAGGTCGGTCGGCGAGCTCATGCCTGGGAAGAGTGGCCGGCACCACCGGTGATACCTCGCCGCCAGAGTTTCTCGGCGGCTGACGTATCAGCGTAGCGAGATCGGGCTCTTCTGTCCCTGTTCGGCCAGTCCCGGAGCCCGCCGAGCCGGGGGTCCCCGACGGGTGGAGGCGGGCCGGGCAGGGCGGCGATCAGGGGCGTCGACGTGCCCGGCCGCCGAACCCCACTCAGGCCTCGAGCACGACCGGGATGATCATCGGACGGCGGCGGTGCGCCGAGTTGACCCACCGGCCCGCCGTGCGTCGGACGACCTGGTGCAGCTGGTAGATGTCGGTGTTGCCGACCTTGACGGACGCCGTCAGCGCGTCGGCGATGAGCGGGCGAAGTTCGTCGAAGACGCTCTCGTCGTCGGCGAAACCACGGGCGTGGATCTCGGGGCCGGCGACGATGGTCCCGGAGGTGGAGTCGAGCACCACCATCACGCTGATGAAGCCCTCCTCCCCGAGGATCCGCCGGTCCTTGAGCTCGCTCTCGGTGATGTCGCCGACCGACGCCCCGTCGACGTAGACCAGACCGCACTCGACGCGGCCCATCACCCGCGCGACGCCGCCGACCAGGTCAACCACGACGCCGTCCTCGGCGACGACCGCGCGATGCCTCGGCAGGCCGGTCGACACGGCGAGCGCCGCGTTGGCGGCGAGATGGCGTGCCTCGCCGTGGACCGGCATCACGTTGCGCGGTCGTACGACGTTGTAGCAGTAGAGCAGCTCGCCGGCACTGGCGTGCCCGGACACGTGCACGAGAGCGTTGCCCTTGTGCACGACCACGGCACCGAGCGTGGTCAGGCCGTTGATGACGCGGAAGACGGAGCTCTCGTTGCCGGGAATGAGGCTCGAGGCCAGCACGACGGTGTCGCCCGGCACCAGGTCGATCCGGTCGTGGCTGCGGGCGGCGATGCGGGACAGCGCCGACATCGGCTCCCCCTGGGAGCCCGTCGAGATGACCACGACCTCGTCGGGTGCGTAGTCGCCGAGCTTGTTGAGCTCGATCAGGGTGTCGGGCGGCACCTTCAGGTAGCCGAGGTCGCGCGCGATCCCCATATTGCGCACCATCGAGCGTCCGACGTAGACCACCTTGCGACCGACAGCGACTGCCGCGTCCATCGTCTGCTGGACACGATGGACGTGAGACGCGAAGCAGGCAACGATGATGCGCTGCTTGCTGGTGGCGAACACTCGGCTCAGCACCGGACCGATCTCGCGCTCCGATGTCGTGAACCCGGGCACCTCGGCATTTGTGGAGTCGACGAGGAAGAGGTCGACACCCTCCTCGCCCAGTCGGGAGAACGCCCGAAGGTCGGTGATCCTGCCGTCCAGCGGCAGCTGGTCCATCTTGAAGTCGCCGGTGTGCAGCAGCAACCCTGCTTTCGTGCGTACGGCGACCGCCAGGGCGTCCGGGATCGAGTGGTTCACGGCCAGGAACTCCAGGGCGAAGGGACCGAACGTCAGGCGGTCGCCCTCGCGGACCTGGTGCTTCGGCGAGCGGGTCTGGCGGTGCTCCCGGAGCTTGGCGTCGAGCAGCGCCAGCGTCAGCTTCGAGCCGACGAGGGGGATGTCGGGGCGCTCACGCAGCAGGTACGGTACCGCGCCGATGTGGTCCTCGTGCCCGTGCGTCAGCACCAGCGCCTCGATGTCGTCGAGCCTGCCCCGGATGGCGGAGAAGTCGGGCAGGATCAGGTCCACACCCGGCTGGCTCTCGTCGGGGAAGAGCACTCCGCAGTCGATGACCAGGAGCCTGCCCTGGTGCTCCAGCACGGCCATGTTGCGCCCGACCTCGCCCAGTCCGCCGAGCGGGATGACGCGGAGGCCGTTCTTCGCAAGCGGCGGCGGCGGTCCGAGGTTGGCGTACAGGTGGCTCATGGACCGGTGTCCTTCAGCAGCTTCGACTCGACCAGGTCCTGTTGCAGCTCGACAACCTGTGCGGGCGTGGCCTGCACCAGCGGCGGCCGGACTACCCGGTTGGACAGCAGGCCCTGCAGCTCGAGTGCCGCCTTGATCATGATCGCGCCCTGGGTCCGGGTCATGATCGCCCCCACCGCCGGCAGCAGAGACCTGTCGACAGCTCGGGCCGCGGCCAGGTCGCCCGACTCGACGGCGTCGACCAGCTCGCGGTAGCGCAGGCCGGCGGCCTGAGCGACCACTGAGACGACGCCGACGGCGCCCAGCGCCAGCCAGGCGAGGTTCAGCGTGTCGTCGCCGCTGTAGATCGCCAAGTCGGTCGAGCCCAGCAACCAGCTGCCGGCATACAGGTCGCCGCTGGCTTCTTTGACCGCGACGATGCGTTCGTGCTCGGCGAGCGTGGCCAGCGTGACTGCTGCCAGTTTGGTGCCGGTGCGCCCGGGGATGTCGTACAGCATCACCGGCAGCGCGGTGGCGTCCGCGATGGCGCGGAAGTGTGCGACGATGCCCGCCTGCGGCGGCTTGCTGTAGTACGGCGTGACGGCGAGCAGTCCGTCCGCGCCGGCCTTCTCCGCGGCGATCGCGAGCTGCTCGGAGTGTGCGGTGTCGTTGGTGCCGACGCCGGCAACGACGCAGGCGCGGTCGCCGACGGCTTCCACGACGGCGCGCAGCAGGGCGTCCTGCTCGGCGTCGTTCGTGGTGGGCGACTCGCCCGTCGTACCGGAGATCACCAGTCCGTCGTGACCGCCGGCGTCGACCAGCCGGGTGGCGAGGGCGGCAGC
>JBBQKY010000142.1:0-6769 GCA_038327385.1 Propionibacteriales bacterium | reverse complement strand
CCCTTCCTCTCGCTCGACTCGCTCAAGGAAGATCTGCACGACCGAGGTGCGGCAGGACCGGACAGGCATGCGTTGCGCCTCGCCGCGGAGGAGGAGCTCGCGGATCAGCTCAGCAGGACAGCAGGACCAGCCGTGGTGGACGTCTGGGTAGCGCCTGGACGCGACACCCAGCGAGTGGTCACTTTGCTGGAGTGGAATGGCAAGCCCGTCGTGGAGATCCTCTGCCGAGTGCCCGCCGAGGTCGCGGCGGCGCGGTATGCACGCCGACAGCGCCACGGCCCTCACCTGCCGGCTGACGAGCCCACCCTGCAAAGGATCCGGGACGCTGCAGACGTCCTCGCACCGCTTCGCATCGGGCGCTGCATCGAGATCGACACCTCTCGGCCGGTCGATATGGTGGCCCTCCTCGATCAGCTGACGGGGACCTGAGCGACCACTCGGGCTGGCACACCTCGACGTCGTGGTCGCATCGCCTGCTCATGGTTCTCTCATCCGGTTCGCCGTAGGCTGCGCGCACTGGGCCGGCCGTAGCGAGGTGATGGATTGCGCGTTCTCGTCGTCGAGGACCACGCCAAGATGGGCTCCGTCATCGAGCGGAGTCTTCGAGAGCAGGGGTACGCCGTCGACGTCGTCTGCTCGGGGGAGGATGCCCTGTGGGCACTGGGGTCGAGCGCGTTCGATGCCGTCGTACTCGATCTCGTGCTGCCCGGCATCGACGGTTTCGAGGTATGCCGGCGCTCACGACAGGACGGCAACTGGGCACCGGTGTTGATGCTGACCGCGCGCGACGCCGTCGAGGACCGTGTGCGCGGGCTCGACGTCGGTGCGGACGACTACCTGACGAAACCCTTCTCGCTCGCCGAGCTGTCCGCCCGGGTACGCGCCCTCGTCCGGCGAGGTGCGGTGCCCCGGCCAACGGTTCTGGTCGTCGGAGACCTCACCTTGGACCCAGCCGGGCATGAGGTCTTTCGTGGCGGGACCGCTGTCCACCTAACCGCCAAGGAGTTCGCCCTGCTGGAGTTCTTTATGCGGCACAAGGGCGAGGTGCTGTCTCGCACGACCCTTATCGAGCATGTCTGGGACTTCGCCTTCGAGACCGACTCCAACGTCGTCGACGTGTACGTGCGCTATCTGCGTGAGAAAGTGGACCGGCCGTTCGGGCGCAGCACGCTGGAGACCGTGCGCGGACGGGGCTACCGGCTCCGGACCGAGCCGGTTGGGGACGACGTACGCCGCGAGACGGCGCCTGCGTGAACCGCCGCCGTACACCCATCCGGCTGCGCCTGACCTTGGCTTACACGGCGGCGATGGTGGTGGTGCTCGCCATCGTCATCGCGATCGTCTATGCACGGACCAAGTCGGACTTGTTGGACGCTGTCGACGCAGGGATGCGTTCTCGCGCCGAGGTGCTGGTTGCCGACGTCAGCTCCTCGGGTCCCCGGCTTGCCGATGTCGAGGCCAGGCTCATCGAGAGGGACGAGGCATTCGCTCAGGTGGCGAGCTCGACGGGGCGCGTCCTCCAGTCGAGCCGACAGATCGCCGGGTCTTCGCTGCTGCTGTCCGCCACGATTGCGTCCGTCACGGAGCCGACCTTCTACGACCAGCGGATCTCTGGCATCGACGGCACCACGCGCGTTTTGGCCGTGCCGGTAGACACGTCAGCAGCTCACTGGGTGGTCCTGGTCGGTGCGTCGCTGCAGGACCGAAACGATGCGGTGCAGCGCATGGCCAGAGCGCTGGCGACGACTGCCCTCGTCACGTTGGTGCTCTCAGCCCTCGCTGGGTGGCTCGTAGCCGGGAGCGCGCTTCGCCCGATCGAGCGGCTGCGCCGAGACGCCGCCGCCATCCAGGCCTCCGACTTCGGTCGACGCCTCGAGGTAGCCGGCGACCGAGACGAGATCGAGCGCCTTGGCGCGACGCTCAACGGTCTGCTGGACCGCCTGGAACGTTCGATCGCGAAGGAGCGTCACTTCCTGGACAACGCGAGCCATGAGCTGCGAACGCCGGTCACCATCCTCAAAGGTGAGCTGGAGCTCGCCCTGAGCAGGCCCCGAAGCGCGGCGGATCTCGAAGCCGCAGTCCGGAGCGCCGCCGAGGAAGCCGACCACCTCGGCGAGCTCGCGGACGGCCTGCTCTTGCTGTCACGTGTCGGCGTCGGCGGACTCGGCGTCCACCGTGAGCAGGTCGACGTGGCAGAGCTCGCGCAGCATGTGGTCGGCCATGCTGAGGGAGCGGCCCGCGAGCACGGGCTACGCCTCGACGTCGAGGGTACCGACGTGATCGCGAACGTCGATCGCACCCGCGTGCGCCAGGCGCTCGACAACCTGCTGAGCAACGCGATCCGGCACACGCCGTACGGCGGGCTGGTGCGGGTCCGGGTCTCCCGCGACGACGAGCTGGTCACCCTCGCGGTGGAGGACTCGGGGAGCGGTTTCCCAGCCAGCGTGTTGTCGATGGCCCTCGATCCCTTCACGTCCGGCCCCGGCAGCACCGGCTCGGGACTCGGCCTGAGCATCGTCAAAGCCATTGCCGAGGCGCACGGCGGCGGCGTTCGACTCGAGAACGTCGAGGCCGGTGGCGCGAGAGTCGTTGTCACGTTGGCCGATTAGGAGATGACGTCGATGAGGACCAGCTTCTCCACCGGGCCCTTGACCGCCAGCTCCTCCACCTCGCCGATGCCGCGGACGTACCACTTGTTGTCGACGACGTTCGGCTCGAGCGCGGTGGTTTCCTGCGTTCGTAGCGCATGCTGGAAGGACCCGAAGGGGACAGTCTTGGGAGTCGAGAGGTCGACCGCCTTGTAGGTGTCCTCAGCGTGACCGCGGTACCACTCCTGGCGGAACCGGCGGCCGAGCTCGGGCGCCGCCTGCAGGAACACCCCGGGCTCAGCGCCGTCGATGCCGGCATGGAACGAGCCTTCGGTGCTGATGACGTTCCCGTGACGGTCCAGCTCTGCGGTGTCCTCCCCGAAGTACCAGACGTTGCCGCAACGGTCCTGCGCGTAGTAGTCCCGGGTGCGCTCCTCCAGGATGCTGTTCAGGAACAGCCGGTCCTCGACGACGCGGGTGCGCACGCCGTCGATCACCCGGGTCGCACTCGAGGCTGCGAACAGGTCGAGAGCCCGCTTGCCGTCCTTGGTCCCGGAGTAGACCAGCGTCGTTCCTGGTGTCAGCGGGAACAGCGGGTTGTCGACCCGGTCGGTGAAGTTCGCCGGGTCGATGTGGGGGTGGTAGTCCGCGCCTCTACCAAAGGTCGGCAGCCAACAATCGCCTTGTGGGCTGGGCGGCCGCGCCACGGCCGTGGACGCGCTCGCGGTCAGCACTGCTGCTACCGCCAAGACGGTGGCGACTCCGCTCATGTTTCGCTTCATGACTCCTCCTAAGGAACGCGCCGGACCCGTTCGGGTCGGTCAACACTTCACGCTAGGAAGGCGTGTATGAGGCGACGATGAGATCCGGCTGCGACTTGGCCTTGGACGTCGACCAGCCCGGGCACGGCGCGCCTGCTGTCGGTGCTGCTCACTGGGTGTCCTTGGAAAAAGGGGGTGGCGGCCGGCCGTTGTTCGGTGCTCCCGGTCACGCTGGGGGCACCGAACAACCGGTCAGGCGGCCCCGGTCAGCTGGTCGCCGGGTGGAGCAGGTCGGCCAGGTCGATGCGCTCGTAGAACTCGGTGCGGATCCGGTCGGCGACGGCGTTGACGGTCTCGGCTCCGTCGTTGGCGGGGTCGATGTGGACCCGGAACGGCCGCTGTCCCTTGGGGGTGTCCACGACGCGGGCGATGGCCCTGCCGATCTCTGTCGGGTCGGCGTCGTCGGGGGCGAGGTCGGCGAGCTTGGTGTTGACCTGGTCCATCAGGCCGGCGTACTCCGTCTCGTAGGCCTGCTCGGTGTTGGTGTCCTGCGGTGCGCCGGCGTGGGCGAAGTGGTTTGTGCCGGTGGTGAAGGAGCCGGGCACGATGATGGTGCTCTCGATGCCGAACCGGGACAGTTCCACGGAGTAGGAGACCGCCAGGGCGTCCTCGCCTGCCTTGGCCGCGAAGTACGGGGCCAGGTATGGCGGGGTGCCGCCACGGGTCGAGGACGAGCCTACCCAGACCAGCAGCCCGTCGCGCTGGGCACGCATGTAGGGCAGCACGGCCCGGTTCAACCGCTGGGTGGAAACCACGTTGATGTCGTAAGTCTCGGCCAGCTGTTCAGGGGTGAAGGCTTCGGCCGGGCCGAGCACCATGTGACCGGCGTTGTGGACCAACACATCGACGCGACCGGACCGCGCGATGACCTCAGCGACGCACGCCTCGACCGAGTCCTGGTCGACGACGTCGAGCTCGATCGGTCGCAGGTCACCCGAGTTCTCCTGGGCCCGGGCGCGAGCCCGCTGAGCGGCTTCGGCGTTGTGGCCGTCGATGCCGCGCATCCCGGCGTAGACGATGTGACCTGCGGCAGCGAGGTCCTGCGCGGTGTCCGCGCCGAAACCAGAAGAGGTGCCGGAGATGAGGACGACTTTCTGGTTCATGATGTGCTCCTGGTCTGTAGGTGGTGCAGATGAACTGGTTGCTGGGTAGCTGGGGACGGGTCGGGTTCAGACCGCGCCACCGTTGTCGAACAAGATCTGCCCGTTGACCCAGCGGCCCTCGGGCCCGGCGAGGAACGCCACCGCTTGCGCGATGTCCTCGGGCTCGCCGAGCCGGCTCATGGGGTTCATGCCCGCGATCGTGTCGATGAGCTCCTGGGGCTTGTCGTCGAGGAACAGCGGGGTGGCCACCGGTCCGGGAGCGACGGCGTTGACGGTGATGTCCCGGCCTTTCAGCTCGCGGGCCAGGATCAGGGTCATCGCCTCGGTCGCGCCCTTGGTTGCCGCGTAAGCGCTGTAGGTCGGCTGCGCCAGCTTGGTCACCGAGCTGGAGAAGTTGATCAGCGCGCCGCCCTCGCGCAGGTGGTGCACGGCCTGCTGGCTGACGACGAAGGTCCCGCGGAGGTTGGTGCGGACCTGTCGGTCGAAGTCGTCGAGCGAGAAGTCCGCCAGCGGCGCGAGGATCATGATGCCCGCGGTGTTCACAACTACGTCGACACCACCGTAGAGACGCTCGGTGTGTTCGAACATCGCCGCGACCTGGGTCTCCTCGGCCACGTCTGCCTTGATTGCCGAGGAGACGCCGCCGGTGCTGGTGATCTCGTCGACGACGTCGTTCGCACGCTGCTCGTTGCCGGCGTAGTTCACGACGACGGACATGCCGGCCGTGGACAGCCGCCGTGCGATGGCGCGGCCAATTCCGCCGGAGCCACCGGTGACGATGGCCACCCGGGGAGTGGAGCTGGTCTGGGTTGTGGCGCTCATCGCAGTACCTCCTGGTGTGGATCACCGCGGGAAGCTCCCACGATGTGTACGATAGGTTCACTAAAAGCGTATATGTACGCTAGGTACAAATCTGTCGCGAGGAGAAACCGCTATGGGCAGAGGCCGACGTCCAACCGAGGAGGTCCGCCGTGACGTCCTCGACGCCGCCGGGGCGCTGCTGTTGGAACGGGGCATGGGCGGGTTCACCATCGATGCGGTCGCTACCCGATCGGGGGCCAGCAAGGTCACGATCTACAAGCTGTGGCCCTCAGCGGGAGCACTGGCACTGGAGGGATACTTCACCGCCGTCGAGGACACCTTGGCCTTTCCCGACACCGGCGACATCGAGGCCGACCTGCGCACACAGCTGCACGCCTTCGTCGAGCTGCTCACCGGCACATCCGCAGGGCGGATCGTCGCCGAGCTGATCGGACGCGCACAGACCGACGAGCATCTCCTGGCTGCCTATCTGCAGCGCTACTCCGAACCCCGCCGCGCGCTAGCCGTCCAACGCCTCGAGACCGCCCGATCACATGGCCAGCTCCGCGACGGCGTCGACGCCGAAGCGGTCGTGGACCAGCTCTGGGGCGCCTGCTACCACCGCCTCCTGCTGCCCGGCCACCCAGTCAACCGAGCCTTCACCGACGCCCTCGTCGACAATCTCTTCCACGGCATCCACAGCGCCCACGGAAGGCTCGACGCATTCCCAGGGGGGTTCTGAGCCGTTGAATATGAACATGGGTCGTCAGTCCGACGCATCGACTTGGCCTCATCGAGGTCCCACTCTCCGAGCCCAACGCGCGTTTGGTGTGGACGAGAATGCGCTTCGTCGGCTCCCCGGTGGACAAGGTCACGTTTGGACAGACGGGCGGCTTGTTTTGAAGGCCGTCGGGTTCGTTCCCGAACACAGCTGGGTGTGCGACGTGTACGCCGCGTGGACGGCCCATGACGACGTACGAGTGCCGGAGCCCGTCAAGCCGTCAGGCGCAGGCGCAGGCGACGCGACCGACTGGTCGGCTGACCGTTGGGGCGCTCACGTCTTGGTGCCGGGCCGCGACGTGGCTCTGCCAGGTGAAGTGGCCCTCGTCAAGGAGGCGAGCGACAGCTTCCATCGCCATCTCAGCCACCTGTCGCGACCGGACTTCATGGATGTGCGCGATGATCCGTGGGCACTCGGGGACAGACTCGCTTGGGAGTCAGCCGCACCCGTTGGCGATGACGAGACCCTGCAAGTGATCGCACGGTTAACGGGGCACCTGGCTCCGGTCCGCAGCCCGGAACAGGTGATTCATGGTGACATCCTGCCGAACGTGCTGGTTGCAGACGGGCTCCCTCCGGCGGTGATCGACTGGCCGCCGTACTTCAGGCCAGTCGAGTTCGCCAACGCCATTGCCGCTACGGATGCCGTGACCTTTCGCGCGGCACCGCTATCTCT
>JBBQKY010000141.1:0-6776 GCA_038327385.1 Propionibacteriales bacterium | reverse complement strand
CGAATCGCCCAGCGCGCGATCTGTCTGCGCCACCTCACATGGTCGCGACGGCGTCGGATGGTCGGGCGGGAACTCTCGGATGGTCGGGCGGGAACTCTCGGATGGTCGGGCCGGCGGGGCACCTCGGCAACAATGATCCCGTGTACGACGACCTGGGCCGTCCCCCGCTCGACCAGACCGCGTTGACGCGGGCGCTCATCGGTGCCGGGTCCAGGTGGACCGAGGTGCTCGTCGTCGTCACCGAGCCCTCGACCAACGCGGCACTGGTTCGGCGGGCGCGAGCCGGGGACGAGGACGGCCTGGTCCTGATCGCCGAGCAGCAGAGCGCCGGACGTGGGCGGTTGGGTCGCACCTGGACGACAGCCCCGCGAGCCGGTATCTCGATGTCGGCGCTGGTCCGCCCCCTGGGTATCCCCGTGGCGCGCTGGCCGTGGATACCGCTGCTCGCCGGGCTGGCCGTCGGCGCTGCCTTGCAGCAGGTGGCCAAGGTGCCGACGGTGCTGAAGTGGCCGAACGACGTGATGGTCGAGGACCGCAAGCTCGCCGGACTGCTCGTCGAGAGGGTCGAGGCGCCTGCCGGCGCCGCCGCTGTCATCGGCATCGGCCTCAACGTGTCGACAACCCGGGCCGAGCTGCCGGCCCCGAACGCCACGTCGCTGCTCCTCGAGGGCGCGACCACCACAGACCGGGTGACGCTCGTCAAGGCGATCCTCAGGCGGCTCGACGGCCTGCTGACCGAGTGGGAGAGCGGTGCCGGCGAGCCCAGCCCGGCGCTCGCGGTGGCCTACCGGTCGGCATGCTCGACGATCGGCCAGCGGGTCAAGGTCGAGCTACCGGGACACGAGAGTGTCGAGGGCGAGGCCGTCGGGCTCGACGAGTCCGGCCGGCTGCTCGTGCAGACCCCGGTTGGCCAGCGTGCGTTGGGCGCGGGCGATGTCGTGCAGGTTCGCCGCTCGGCGTGACACGATCGAGCCTTGGACCAACCGGCGCCGCAGGAGACGACATGACGATCTCAGCCAAGCTGCTCTCGCCCGGGGAGCATGTCATCATCAGTACCCGGACCCACTGGAAGGCGCTCGTCCTTCCCGTCCTCGCGCTGCTGGTCACCTGCGCGGTCGCCGGCTTCCTCCTTGCGGTCCTGCCGTCGGGCTCCTGGCACACCATCTTGGTCCTGCTGATTCTCGTGGTGGCCGCAGCCGTCGTCGTCTGGTTCACCGTTCGGCCCTTCCTGGTATGGCTCACCGCGTCGTACACGGTGACGAACCGACGGCTGATCAACCGGTCGGGTGTCTTCGTCCGCAAGGGCCGCGACATCCCGCTGCACCGGATCAACGACGTGAGCTACGAGCGCGGGGTTCTCGACCGGCTGCTCGGCTGCGGGACGCTCGTCATCTCCGACGCCAGCGAGGAGGGTCGTTCGGTGCTGCCGGACGTCCCGGACGTCGAAGCTCTGCAGGTGCGCATCACCGATCTCCTCTTCGGTTCCGACGACGGTGCCGACGACGACGGGACCGCCCCCCGCCCACCACGAGCACCACGCACATGAGCTCGGCCGACCCCCCGGGCGGGCCCGTGGGCGCGGCTGCACCTGCCTCGGCTGCACCGACCTCGGACGCACCGACCTCGGACGCACCTGCCTCGGCTGTGCCTGCCTCAGCAGCGGCGACCCGTTACGACATCGAGCGGGAGATCCTCGGGGAGTCTCCTTCGCTCACCTCGACGGACCTGGTGGACTCGGGCCAGTCGTCGGGTGCGGAGGTGCAGCGGCTCTGGCGCGCGCTAGGCTTCGCCGACGCCGGAGAGGCCGTGGCGTTCACGCAGGCCGACGTCGAAGCGGTGGCCACGCTGCAGGCGCTGGTGACATCCGGCATCCTCGACTTCGAGACGGCGGTACGGCTGACGCGGGCGGTCGGGCACTCGATGGCCCGGCTCGCCGACTGGCAGGTGTCCACGCTCACCCAGCGTGTCGAGGACATCGAGCGGACCGGGCGCGGAACCGGCTCACGGCTCAGCACCGGCTTGGAGTACGTGCGGGCGATGGAGCCGTCCTTCGAGCACCTGATGACGTACGCCTGGCGCCGCCACCTGGCCGCCGCAGTGGGACGGATCGAGGCGCTCGGCGCCAGTGACGCCGACCTGCACACCTCGACCGCGACTGTCGGCTTCGCCGACCTCGTGAGCTTCACCCGCCTCTCCACGGGCATCGCTCAGGACGAGCTCGCCGACGTCGTCGAGGGCTTCGAGTCGGTATGCCTGGACATCGTGGCGGCGCGCGGCGGGCGCGTCATCAAGACGCTCGGAGACTCGGTGCTCTTCGTCGCGGCGAGTCCCCGGCTCGGTGTCGACATCGCGGCCGACATCGTCGAGCAGATCGGCGCTGACCCGGCGCTGCCCGACGTGCACGTCGGCCTCGCCACCGGTCCCGTCGTCATGCGCCTCGGCGACGTGTTCGGCTCGCCGGTCAACCTGGCGAGCCGGCTGACGGGCGTCGCCCGGCGCAACCGGGTGATCTGCGACCCGGCCACCGCGGGTGCCATGCTCGATGTCGACGGATACTCACAGCGCGCGCTCACCGAGCGGGGGCTGCGGGGTTTCGGGTTGATCTCCCCGGTGGCGATCAAGCGGTTGCGGGAACCGCGATGAGCGGGCAACCGTCCAAGTCGACATGAGAACTCTGCGCCTCGGCACTGCGCTCGCCGCGACCGCGCTCGCGGTAGCCGCGTGCGGCACCGCCGACTCGTCCGCGAGCTCGGGTCGCCCGGCTGGGGGCGCCGGTCCGTCCACCACCGGCGCGCCGCCCTCGGCTCCGCCCGCGTCCGGCTCGCCGTCCCCCCGATTCGTCGCAGCTCAGGCGCTGGCTCGAGTGCAGGTTCCGGCCGACGCGCGGCCCTCCCCCCGCGCTCCCGGTAGAGGCTTGGCTCACGTCCCGGAGCTCCCGTCGCTCGCGAGCAGGCCGACCGTGGTCTCCCGGTTCTGGACCGTCGACCGCCCTGTCGCCGAGGTCTACGCGTGGCTGGGCGGGCACGACGGGGCACTCGGGCCGGTGGTGACTGTCGCAGGGGCATCGTCCGGATCCGCTGACATGCCAGTCGATCCCGTCTGGCCGACCGCGCGGTATCGGACCTACGAGGTGTCGGCTGCCCCGCTGGCTGCCGTCGCCCAGGTGTACGTCGGGGTAGCGGCCATCGGACCACGAACCTCGGGGATCGCCGCCTACGCGTTGACGCTGGCCCAGCCGCCTCGACCCGTGAGTGAGTCAGTGCCGCTCGAGGGCGTGCGGGTGGTGATCGGCTGGAGCCTGGCTCCCGGCGGCACACCGGTCCGCAAGCCGTTGACGGGAGCCGAGGCCGTCCGCCTGGCTCGCGACTTCGACGCGCTGAGGGTGAGTACCAAAGGGGCGGTACCGTGTCCCCTCATCGCGGAGGGGGCCGGCAACGACGTGACGTTGACGTTCAGCGCCGGCGGTCATATCTGGGTGGCGGACATCCAGCTCTGCCCGAACATCACGGTCACTCGGGACGGCCGCCGTCTCCCGGCACTCGACTACGGTCAGCCGTTCCTCCGCGACGTCAGGAGCTATACGGGCCACCTGCCGTGGGACGGACCGGCTGCCGGTACTGGACCCCTGACCCCGCTGGTCGTCACTCCCTCGAGCCGCTAGCGCGGAGTGCCGGCCTCGACCGACTCGCGGGCAGCCGGCGGCGCCGGCTTTCCCCGGACGAACACGAACGTGCGGTAGCTCCAGAAGCGGAAGACCGTGCCGAACACCAGCCCGACGAGGTTGGCGCTGACGTTGTCGGCGAGCGCCGAGTGCAGATCGAGCACGTAGTGCGAGAAGCCGAGACAGGCCAGTGCGATCGCCATCCCGATGCCGTTGAAGGCGAAGAAGAGGATCGCCTCCCGGTGCCGGGCGCCCCGGACGCGGTCGCGCCAGGTCCAGTGCCGGTTGCCGAGGTACGTCGCGACCGTGGCCGCTGCGACAGAGATCGCCTTGGCGGTCAGCGGCTTGTGCTCGAGGACGGCCGGGTCCCCGGCGTACCGCAGGATGTTGAACAGGCCGACGTCGATCACGAAACCGACGGCGCCCACCACGCCGAACCTGGCCGCCTCCCGGGCCAGCGAGCGCAGGCGGTCCAGCACGTGGGGTGCTCCTCAGCATCGGTAAGGCGACGCGAGGCGGCACCCAGGGACGTCCCCAGGCTAGCCGTTACTGTTGCGGCCGTGGAGACCCCGGTCGTCGGAGTGGTGGGGGCCGGGCAGCTGGCTCGCATGATGCAGGAGGCGGCGATCCCGCTGGGCATCCCGCTGCGGCTCCTCGCGGAGTCGTCCGACGCTGCCGCGGCACAGGTCATCGCGGACACCTCGGTCGGGGACTACACCGACCTCGACGTGCTCCGAGCCTGGTCCACCGGATGCTCGGTGGTCACGTTCGACCACGAGCACGTGCCGACGGGTCATCTGGAGGCGCTGGGGGCTGCCGGTGTGGCGTGCCGTCCCGGGCCCGCGGCTCTCGTTCATGCCCAGGACAAGATCGCCATGCGGACGCGACTTACGGCGCTCGGCGTCCCCTGCCCCCGCCACACGGTGGCCCACGCCGTCGGCGACGTCGTGGACTTCGCCGCCGTTGCGGGCGGGTGGCCGGTTGTCGTCAAGGTGGCGCGCGGCGGGTACGACGGGAAGGGCGTCTGGTTCGTCGAGAGCGAGGCGCAGGCGGTCCTGGTCCTCGACGGTCTCTCGGGAGGTGGGCCCGTCCTCGTGGAGGAGCAGGTCGACTTCCGCCGGGAGCTCTCCGCGCTGGTGGTGCGCGCCCCGAGCGGCCAGCTTGCGGCGTACCCCGTCGTGGAGAGCACCCAGCGCGACGGTGTCTGCGTGGAGGTGGTGGCTCCCGCCCCAGGGCTCGAACCGGATGTGGCCGCCGGTGCGCAGCAGATTGCGATGCGGGTTGCCGCCGAGCTCGACGTGACCGGTGTGCTCGCCGTCGAGATGTTCGAGGGCGCTGACGGGCAGGTGCTGGTGAACGAGCTCGCCATGCGACCGCACAACACGGGGCACTGGACGATCGAGGGCGCGGTCACCAGCCAGTTCGAGAACCACCTGCGGGCCGTGCTGGACCTGCCCCTCGGCGCTCCGCACGCCCGTGCGCCCTGGACCGTGATGGTCAACATCCTGGGCGGGTCGGCACCGACTCTCTTCGACGGGTACCCGCACGTCCAGGCGCGCGACCCGGCGCTGAAGGTCCACCTCTACGGCAAGGCGGTGCGGCCCGGACGCAAGGTCGGTCACGTGACTGCGTACGGCGACGCGCTGGCAGAGGTGCGCGAGCGCGCCCGGCATGCGGCCGGGTGGTTCGACGGCAGCCTGGCGGACCAGGTCCAGGACGACCCACCTGCCTGACGAGCCTCGGCTCTAGGCTGGTGGTATGGGAGCACCCGGTCGGCCGATTGTCGGCGTGGTCATGGGCTCGGACTCCGACTGGCCGGTGATGAGCGCCGCCGCCGTCGTCCTCGACGAGTTCGCCGTGCCCTACGAGGCCGATGTGGTCTCCGCCCACCGGATGCCGGCGGAGATGCTCGAGTACGGCGCGTCGGCGCAGCGCCGGGGCCTCCAGGTCATCATCGCCGGCGCGGGGGGAGCCGCCCACCTGCCGGGGATGCTCGCGTCGGTGACGCCATTGCCGGTGATTGGCGTACCGGTTGCCCTGACCCATCTCGACGGGATGGACTCGCTGCTGTCGATCGTGCAGATGCCGGCGGGCGTGCCGGTGGCCACGGTCGCGATCGGCAGCGCCCGCAACGCCGGCCTGCTCGCGATCCGCATCCTCGCCACGGCCGACGACCGGCTGAGCGCCGCGATGGTCGAGTTCCAGCGGTCCCTCGCCGAGTCCGCGCACCGCAAGGGTGCTGCTGTTCGCGCCGCCGCTGAGGGGGCGCACGAATGAGCGGAGCGACGGGCGGTGCTCCCCGCACGGTCTTCCTCCATATCGGGCTGCACAAGACCGGGACCACGTATCTGCAGAACGTGATGCGAGCGAACCGGGAGGGGTTGCGCGACCAAGGCGTCGAGTTCACCGCAGGTGAGGGTGAGCCCGTGCAGGCCTTCGCCGTCTGGGACCTGCAGGGCCGACGCCCTCGCGGCGCCGAGGACAGGCGGATCGCGGGCTCCTGGCCCGCCCTCGTCGCGGCCATCAACGGCAGTGGCCTGGCGAGCGCCCTCGTCTCGGAGGAACGGCTGAGCCTGTCGACCGTCAAGCAGGCTCGAGCCGCCGTTCGTGCCTTCGCCGCGTCCGAGGTCCACGTGGTCGTGACGGTGCGGGACCTCGCCCGCGTTCTGGTGTCGGCCTGGCAGGAGGAGGTGAAGAACGACCACCCGTGGACGTGGCGCGAGTTCGCTGCGGCCGTCCGGGACCCGGCACAGCTGGCGACGAACCCCGCCCGCGGCTTCTGGCTCCGCCAGGACGTCGTCGGCATCTGCGAGGTGTGGGAGGCGGCGGTGCCGATCAGCCGCATCCACCTCGTTACCGTGCCCCAGCCGCCGGCGCCTCCGCGGGAGCTGCTCGACCGCTTCGCCTCCGTCGTCGGGTACGACGCCGCGCGCCTCGGCGAGGAGCCGGCCTGGTCCAACGAGACCGTCGGCGTGGCCGCCACGGAGGTGATCCGCCGCGTGAACGAGCGGCTGGGCGGCCGGCTCAACCAGCGGCAGTACGACCAGGTGGTCAAGATGAACGTCGTACCGATGCTCGCCAAGCGCACCGAGCCGGTCCGCTTCACGTTGCCCGA
>JBBQKY010000140.1:0-6854 GCA_038327385.1 Propionibacteriales bacterium | reverse complement strand
AAGTCGACCTTCCTGCGCATCCTGAACCGCATGCACGAGCTAGTGCCCTCGGCGGCCATGGCTGGCCGCGTCGAGCTCAACGGCGAGGACATCTACGACCCGGGCCAACGCCTGACCGAGGCCCGTCGCCGCATCGGGATGGTCTTCCAGAAGCCGAACCCCTTCCCGGCGATGACGATCGCCGAGAACGTCACGGCTGGGCTGAAGCTCACCGGCAACCGGGCTGGCCGGCACGAGCGTGCCGAGCTCGTCGAGACCTGCCTGGGCAAGGCCGGGCTGTGGCGGGAGGTCAAGGACCGGCTGCAGCGTCCGGGGGGCGACCTGTCCGGCGGGCAGCAGCAGCGCCTGTGCATCGCCCGCTCGCTGGCGGTGCGCCCCGATGTGCTGCTCATGGACGAGCCGTGCTCCGCCCTCGACCCGACGTCGACTCGGCGCATCGAGGACACCATCGCCGAGCTGTCCGACGAGGTGACGATCGTGATCGTCACCCACAACATGCAGCAGGCCGCCAGGGTCTCGGACTACTGTGCGTTCTTCCTCGCCGAGGAGGGCACGCCCGGCTGGATCGTGGAGTCCGGCCCGACGCGGCAGATCTTCGAGCGCCCGCAGGACCCGCGCACCTCGGACTACGTCAACGGCCGCTTCGGCTGAGGCCGCCGAGCACCCCTCGACGGTAGACTGGCAGGACCATCCGCACCTGTCGTCGACCTTGAGAGGCACCGCGTCCGTGGCTTTGCCGACGCAGGTCGACGTACCGCCGGGTTTGCTCGAACAGGCGGAGCTGGGGCCGGACTGGGCGGACTGGCTCGACCGGCTGCCGGGGCTCTTCAGCGACGTGCTGACCGACTGGGAGCTGTCCTACACCGGCTCGCTTTGGCACGGGTTCGCGTCGCTGGTGGCCCCGGTGCGGACCACCCAGGGTGCCCACGCGGTGCTCAAGGTTACGTTCGACGGCGACACGGAGTCGCTGCACGAAGGGATTGCGCTTCGGCACTGGAACGGGCGCGGCACCGTCCGGCTCCTGCGCGCTGACCCGCACCGGCGGGCGCTGCTGCTGGAGCGGCTGCACCAGCGCAACCTCAACGAGCTGCCGGACCTCGACGCCTGCGAGCTGATCGCGGGCTTCTACTCCCGGATCCATGTCCCCGCGCTGCCTCAGCTGCGCACTGTCTCGTCGTACGTCGAGGAGTGGGTCGCCGCGATGACCAGCATGCCGCGCAACGCGCCGATCCCACGCCGGCTGGTCGACAAGGCGGCGTCACTCGGCCGGGAGCTGATCGCCGACCCGGCGAGCGTCGGCGTGATGGTCCATGGGGACCTGCACTACGAGAACGTCCTCGCCGGCGACCGGGAGCCGTGGCTGGTCATCGATCCCAAGCCGATGTCCGGCGACCCGCACTACGAGCCGGCGCCCGCGCTGTGGAACCGGTGGGACGAGCTCGCCGCGACCGGCAGCGTCCGGACAGCCCTGCGACGTCGCTTCCACACGCTGGTCGACGCTGCCGATCTCGACGAGGACCGCGCGCGGCAGTGGGTGATCGTGCGCATGGTCCTCAACGCACACTGGTCGGTCGAGGACGCGCAACGGGTCGACCGCGCCCTCCGCCCGGACGAGCGGGAGTGGATCACCAACTGCGTGACCGTCGCCAAGGCGATGGAGGACTGAGGCACAACGTCGCGTACACTGATGATGTTGGCCCGCAGAGTCTTGCCTCGGGCCATCTTCTTATGTCGACCACGACGCGCCGCGACAACCGCGGAAGCGACACGCAGGACGACTACCTCAACGTTCGGAGCTCTTCATGGCGGCCAGCCGCCCCCACTCGCATGTTTCCACCCGTCCGACCACCGCGGCCCTCATGGGCGCGGCCCCTACGTTCACCGAGCTGGGCGTCCCCCAGCCGCTCGTCAAGGCGCTGATCCGCGCCGGCGTCACCGACCCGTTTCCCATCCAGACGGCCACCCTGCCCGACTCGCTCGCCGGGCGGGACCTGCTCGGCCGTGGCCGGACGGGATCCGGCAAGACCTACGCATTCCTGCTCCCGCTGCTTGCCCGGCTGGCGGCCAGCCAGCAGCACCGCCGCCCCACTCGGCCGCGTGCGTTGATCCTGGCGCCGACCCGCGAGCTCGCTACCCAGATCAGCGCCGCGATGGCACCGCTGGCCCAGGCGCTCTCGCTGCGCAGTGTGACCGTCTTCGGCGGGGTCGGTGCCGCACCCCAGATCAAGGCGCTCAGGTCAGGGGTCGACATCGTCGTCGCCTGCCCCGGGCGGCTCGCCGACCACATCCAGCAGGGTCACGCCAACCTCGACTCCGTCGAGGTCACCGTCCTCGACGAGGCCGACCACATGGCGGACCTGGGCTTCCTGCCTGTCGTACGACGCCTGCTGGACGCGACGCCCGCCGACGGCCAGCGGATGCTCTTCTCCGCCACGCTCGACAGCGGAGTCGACGTGCTCGCCAAGCGATACCTGACCAACCCGGTGACCCACCAGGTCGACCCCGTCGAGTCGGCCTCGACCGAGATGACCCACCACGTGCTGCACGTACACCGAGACGCCCGGCTCCCTGTCCTCGTCGAGCTGGCGTCGGCGCCGGGCCGTACCCTCGTGTTCACCCGCACCCGGCACGGCGCGAAGCAGCTGGCCAAACGGCTGACCGCGGCAGGGGTGCCGGCGCTCGAGCTGCACGGCGACCTGTCGCAGGCGATCCGGACCCGCAACCTCACAGCGTTCGCCAAGGGCAGCTCGTCGACGCTGGTCGCGACCGACATCGCCGCGAGAGGCATCCACGTGGACGATGTGCGTCTCGTCATCCACGCCGACCCACCCGCCGAGCACAAGGCGTACCTGCACCGCTCCGGACGTACCGCACGAGCCGGCGCAGCCGGAACCGTCGTCACGTTGATGGTCGACAGCCAGGTATCCGACGTGCGGACGCTGACCCGGAAGGCCGGCGTCAGGCCGACTGTCACCCGGCTCGACACCGGCGACCCGCTGCTCGACGAGATTGCGCCCGGAGAGCGGGTACTCGTCGCACCGCAACCGGTCGCGGTCACGCCGGCACTCTCAGCGGCCGGCCGGCACGACGGACGCCGTCGGGGTGCGCGGCCGGACTCTGCCGCTCACCGGTCGACGCGCAGCGACGCCCTGGGGGCGCAGTCGCGTCCGCGGCGTCGGTCGGGGAAGCGGATGCAGCGGCCTGTCGCTCGCTAGAGATCTGATCTACGGTTCAGTCTCATGGTCGCCACCTCGCAAGAGCAGGATCTTCTCGCCAACCGGCCGGAGAGCCTCGGCCGGCTGTTCTTCGACCGGGTCCGGGCGACCCCCGACCGGGACGCGTACAGCTTTCCGGCGGCGGAGGGCGCGGAATGGCCGACGGTCACGTGGGCACAGACCGGTGAGCGGGTCACCCGGATAGCGGCCGGGCTGGTCGCACTCGGCATCGAGCCGGAAGAGCGCGTCGCGATCGCGGCCACCACCAGCTACGAGTGGATCCTCGCCGACCTCGCGATCATGTCCTGCGGCGCTGCGACCACGACGGTCTATCCCTCGAGCCTGGCGCCGGATGTCGCGTTCATCATCGGCGACTCTGAGTCGCGTGTGGTGTTCGCCGAGGACGGCGCGCAGGTCGCCAAGCTGCGCGAGCACCGGGCCGAGCTGCCGGCGCTGCGCACGGTCGTGACCTTCCCCGGAGCCGGAGCCGGAGCCGGACCCGGAGCGGGAGCCGCAGCCGCAGCTGGAGACGACGACTGGGTGATCACGCTGGACGACCTGCAGGCCGCGGGAGCACGCCTGCTCGCCGACCAGCCGAATGTCGTCACGGACCGGGTGAACGCCACTCGCCACGACCATCTTGCGACGCTGATCTACACCTCCGGCACCACCGGTCAGCCCAAAGGGGTTCGGCTACCGCACTCCGCCTGGACCTACGAGGGCGTCGTCATCCAGGCGCTGGACTTCCTCAGCGAGGAGGACGTCCAGTTTCTCTGGCTTCCGCTCGCCCACTCGTTCGGCAAGGTGCTGCTGTCCGCCCAGCTCGCGATCGGCTTCCACACCGCCGTGGACGGACGGGTCGAGAAGATCATCGACAACCTGGCCGTCGTACGCCCGACAATCATGGCCGCCGCCCCGCGCATCTTCGAGAAGGCACACGGACGGATCGCCACCGTGGCGGCGAACGAGTCAGCGGTCAAGAAACGGATCTTCGACCGGGCATTCGTGGTTGGGCTCGACGTGGAGCGGCGCCGAGCCGCCGGTACGCCGGTGCCGCGGCGGCTCGCCGTACAGCACAGGATTCTCGACAAGCTCGTCTTCGCCAAGATCCGCGCCCGCTTCGGTGGTCGGCTGCGCTTCTTCGTGTCGGGTGCCGCCGCGCTCAACCAGGACATCGCCGAGTGGTTCAACGCGGCGGGCATCTTGATCCTGGAGGGCTACGGGCTCACCGAGACGTCGGCTGGCACCTGCTTCAACCTGCCGGCCCGCCGCAAGTTCGGGACGGTCGGGCGGCCCTTCGACGGCACCGAGGTCAAGGTGGCGCCCGATGGCGAGCTGCTGATCAAGGGTCCCGGTGTGATGGACGGCTACCACGCACAGCCCGCGGCCACCGCCGAGGCGCTACACGACGGCTGGCTCCACACCGGCGACCTCGGCGAGATCGACGGTGACGGCTTCGTGCGGGTGACCGACCGGAAGAAGGACCTAATCAAGACGTCGGGGGGCAAATACGTCGCACCGCAGGTCATAGAGGGCCAGTTCAAGGCGGTCTGCCCGTACGCGAGCCAGTTCTTCGTGCACGGGAACGATCGCAACTTCGTCAGCGCACTCGTCACCCTCGATGAAGACACGGTTGGCGAGTGGGCTGCAGAGAACGGGCTCGCCGGGGCTTCGTACGCCGAGATCGTGACCTCCGACGCGGCTCGGGACATGGTCCAGGGGTACGTCGACCAGCTGAACGCCAAGCTGAACAAGTGGGAGACCGTCAAGCGTTTCGTGGTGCTCGAGCGAGATCTTTCGGCGGAGGAAGGCGAGATCACGCCCAGCATGAAGGTCAAGCGCAAGGTGGTCGAGGAGCACTACCGAGAGCGCCTCGACGCGCTCTACCGCTGACGGCGTGCCTTCCGCCCTGCCGGACGGTGAGCCGGCGCCGGCCGACGGGCGACTGCCCGAGAGTGCGCTGGGTCGGCTCGGCGAGGCGCAATTCGGGATCTATATCCATGTGCCGTTCTGCAGCGTGCGCTGTGGCTACTGCGACTTCAACACCTATACGGCCAGCGAGCTCGGGTCGACCCCCGGCGCCTCGCGGTCGACGTACGCGCAGGCAGCGATCGAGGAGCTGAGAATGGCTCGCCGGGTGCTCGGCGAGCGGGACCTGCGCGTCGACACAGTGTTCTTCGGCGGCGGGACGCCCACGCTGCTGCCTCCTCGTGACCTGCTCGCGGTGCTGGCAGCGGTGCGCGACGAGTTCGGGCTCGCGCCGGACGCGGAGATCACCACCGAGTCCAACCCGGACAGCGTGAGCGAGCGGGACCTTGCGGAGCTGCGCGCCGGCGGCATCAGCCGGATCTCATTCGGCATGCAGTCGGCGGTGCCGTCCGTGCTGGCCGTGCTGGACCGCACACACGACCCGGAGCGGCTGCCTGATGTTGTGGGCTGGGCGCGCACAGCCGGGTTCGAGCAGGTCAGCGTCGACCTGATCTACGGCACGCCGGGGGAGTCGCTCGACGACTGGCGGCGGAGCCTCACCGCAGCGATCGCCCTGGCGCCCGACCACATCAGCGCATACGCGCTCGTCGTGGAGGCAGGTACGGCGTTGGCCCGCCGCGTGGATCGCGGCGAGGTGGATCGGCCGGACGACGACGACCTGGCCGACAAGTACGAGCTCGCCGACGAGACGCTCGCGGCAGCCGGCTTCGACTGGTACGAGGTGTCGAACTGGTCGCGCTCGCGCGCCGGCTGGTGCCGGCACAACCTGAGCTACTGGCGCGGATCCGACTGGTGGGGCGTAGGTCCCGGAGCGCACTCGCACGTCGGCGGCGTCCGGTGGTGGAACGTCAAGCACCCGGCCGCCTATGCAGACCGCCTCGCGGCGCGCCTGAGTCCGGCGCTCGCCCGTGAGCCGCTGGACGACGAGACCCGGCGCGTCGAGCGGGTGCTGTTGGAGACCCGCCTCGTCACCGGGCTGCCACTCGCGGTGCTCGACAACCTCGGCCGAGCGGCCGTCCCCGCCCTGGTGGCCGACGGCCTGGCGACGGTTGCACCGCGATCCACCGAGGACCGGGAGTCCGGCGCGGATGACGCGCTGACCCTGACCCGGCGCGGCCGGCTCCTTGCCGACGCCGTCGTCCGGTCACTCCTGGCCTGAACGGCGTCCGGACAAGCTCCGGTACGGCCGAGCTCCGGTAATAAGGATCAAAGCGGGGGTCCCACGGCCCCGACGAGCCCCGGTTTGCTCCTTACTACACGAAGCTCGAAGCCGCCAGCTCGATCAGCGTGGCGAGGAACGCGTCACGCCAGGGGGAGGGTGAGGCGGGGAAGCGGGCCAAGGTGCTCGTAGCCACGCACGACGGCCTGGTCGAGGTAGTGCGTGGCGAACGGCCATCCAGTCCCGCCTTCGCTCCGGGCCTCAGCCGAGCCCAGGCCCGCCGCGAGCGGTGCCGCCCGCGGCGTCTGCTCGCCCGCCTCCAGCGCCTCACCCATCGGCACGCCCGCCATCGCAAGGCCGCGGATCAGCTCCCCGACCGCGGCGATGTCTTCCCGCTGCTCCTCGACGAACTTCCGGCCCACCACGGCGCCGTGACCCGGCACGACCAGCGACGCCCCGCCCAGCAGGCTGATCACGAAGTCGAGGGTCGA
>JBBQKY010000139.1:0-6935 GCA_038327385.1 Propionibacteriales bacterium | reverse complement strand
CACTTCAGCCACCGCCAGCAACACCGGCGGTCGCTCGGTCCCCTCGGCGGGCCGGGTGGTCGAAGCGGTTCCAGAGCCGAACGCCTCGCGCACGATCCTCAACAAGCCGAACCAGCAGTACCTGGCACACACGTGCACGTTCGATCTGAGTGGCGTTGCGGACGGCACGGCCGTCGACTCGCTCGACGGCTGCGGGATCACCGTCACGTTCTCGCCAGCAGTGGAGAAGCTCAGCGTGCCTGCCAGCTGGGAGACCTGGGGCAGCCCACCCGCCACCGAGTCGCAGACCCCCGACATCCTGTTCTCGGTCAGCACAACAGTTACGTTGACGTTCAGCGCGCCGGTACGGATCGCGGGGCTCGAGGCCGAGCCAGGACCCTTCGAGGTGCACCCCTTCACCGCTGAGTTCCGCCGTCCCAACGGCAGCCTCAAGTTCACCGCGACGCGGGACATCGACGGCAACGCCGGTGCCCGCCTCCTCGCCGTCAAGACAAAGAACATCGGCTCCGTCGTCGTGGTCAGTGACCGCGATTTCGCGTTCGCGGAAGTACGAGTGGGCCGAGCCTTCTAGGCCAACGCGCGGTCGACTGAGACCGGCGAACTAGACGTACCCTCGATCGAGATGCAGGATGCGGTTCAGCCGTGTCACGGCGAGCACCCGCCTGATCTCGCGCGGGCAGTTGGACAGCACCAGCCGGGACCCGCTCCGCTCGCAGCGCAGATGGATCGCCGTGATCATGCCCAGCCCGGTGGCATCGATCGACTCGAGGCGGGACATGTCCAGCACGATGTCCCCGACCGCCGTCTCGAGCGCCTCGAGGAGACGAGCCCGCGCCACAGCGACGTTCCGCGCGTCGAGGTGCGCGTCGAGCAAGATCTTGCTGCTGGTGCTGGAGCTGGCAACCATTCCGTTTCCCGTCGCGCCGTTTCGTCGGTGCTGGTATCCATGAGACGTGGGCTGAGGCGCTGCGGTTGCTGTCGAGCGACAGATCGTCGCCCAATCGTTGCCGAATCTTCATCAACCTCACCCGACCAAGCCCTTGGCCCCAGACAAGAGGCCCGGGGCCGGTACCTGATACGTGAGATGCACGGAAACGACCGGATGGTCGACCAAAACGGCCGGATGGTCGCCTAAAGCGGCCGGATGGTCAGCGGGGGGTCATGCGGAGGGCGCCGTCCATCCGGATGACCTCGCCGTTGAGGTAGTCGTGCTCGACGATGGTCGTCACGAGCGCGGCGAACTCGGCCGGGCGGCCGAGCCGCTTCGGGAACGGCACGCCCGCGGCGAGCGTCGCCCTGAACTCCTCGTTGACGCCGGCAAGCATCGGCGTGTCGATGACGCCGGGTGCGATCGAGCAGACCCTGATGCCGAAGCTTGCGAGGTCACGGGCGGCAGACAGCGTGAGGCCGACGACGCCTCCTTTCGACGCGGCGTACGCGATCTGTCCGACCTGACCGTCGTACGCCGCGATCGACGCGGTGTTGACGATGACGCCGCGCTGGCCCGCGTCGTCCGGCGGTGTCTGCGACATCACCTCGGCGCCGAGACGCAGCACATTGAAGGTCCCCACCAGATTGACGTCGATGATCCTGCGAAACAGCTCGAGGTCGTGCGGACCGGCCTTGGACAAGATCCGCCCGGCTGTGCCGATCCCCGCACAGTTGACGACGATCCGAAGGGGCCGGTCGGCCCCCGCCGTGGCCACGGCGGGGCGGACCTGCTCCTCGTCGGTGACGTCCGCCGCCAGCAGCGTGACGCCATCGGCGGCGCCGGCCGCAACCACCGCACCGGCAAGGTCCAGCGCAAAGACCGCCGCCCCTCGTGCGGCTAGTGCGGCGGCTGTCGCGCCACCAAGCCCGGACGCCCCACCCGTCACGACCGCCGAACAGCCCTCGATCCGCATGACGGGCAGGATAGCCGCCGCGAGCCAGTGAGCACCGTCGGAGTGCCTCCGCTAGACGTCCGCGGACCTCTCGCGCTCGCCGCCCGGCCGCCACAGCACATCGCCGTTCTCCCGGTTTGCGTACCTGGCGAGGATGAACAGCAGGTCGCTCAGCCGGTTCAGGTACGTCAGCGCCACCACGTTCATGGTGTCCTCGTGCTCGGCGTACGACGCCCAGCCGGCCCGCTCCGCCCGTCGTACGACGGTCCGCGCGACGTGCAGCAGCGCCGCACCACCAGTGCCACCCGGAAGGATGAACGAGCGCAGCACCTCCAGCTGCTCGTTGAACTCGTCGCACCAGCCCTCGAGCCGGTCGACGTAGTCGGGCTCCACGCGCAGCGGTGGATACGCAGGCTCTGGGACCACCGGGCTCGACAGGTCGGCGCCCACATCGAAGAGGTCGTTCTGCACGTGCATGAGCACGTCGACAACCGCCGGCTTCAGACCGCCGACCGCGATCGCGTAGCCGATCTGGGAGTTGGCCTCGTCGCAGTCCGCATACGCCTCGAGACGCGGGTCGGTCTTGTTCACCAAGCTCATGTCCCCGAGGCGAGTGGTCCCACCATCGCCTGTGCGGGTGTAGATCTTCGACAGAACGACCATGGCGCCAGTGTAGGAGGCGCCCTCCCTCGGCACGGTCAGCCGGGCAGCTTCACCGGCCTGCTGGACCAAGAGGCGTCCGTCGTGGCGTCGAGGTAGTAGTCGAAGGCGAGCCGTTGGCAGTCGTGGGCGTCCAGCCAGCGCACGAGCACCTGGTGGGCCGGGTGTGCGACGTACGACGACATCGCGTCGGTATCGCGGAACTCCGTGAACAGCAGGTAGTGGTATCCGTCGGTACGCGTGCCCGTCAGGTCCGAGCCGAAGCGGCACGCCAGCACCTCCTCGATCTGGCGCGCTAGCGAGAGGACGATCTCTCGGAGCTCGGCGTCTTCGCCACCGCCGAGCGCCGTGGGGAACCTCATCAGCACGACATGCTGCAGCCGGGTGGTGGCTGCGTCAGCTGCCATGGGGTCTCCTCGATAGCGCGGCTGTGGATTGCTCAGCAGTCTGCCTCAGCCGAGCAGGCCGGCGTGACCGGGTGGCCCTGCCTCGGTCCACGCGAGGAACCCCGTCAGCGCCTGCTCGCTCATCGCGAGCTCGATCGTCTTCCCTGAGCTGAGCCTGACGGCTTGCACGACATGGCCGGCATAGAGGGAGAACGCCTCGGCGCCGTGCGGAGTACGGCGCTCCAGCACCGTCAGGGACCTGTCGAAGACGGCTTTCGGGCGGGGCGAGAAGGAGAACACCCGGAACCACTCCAGCCGCCCGCCGTCGTACCGACCGAGACCGAGCTGCCAGCCGCGGGCACCGGTCGACGAGGCGTTGACGGGGATCCGCATCCGGACGCTGCACTCGAACGTGCCACCTCGGCGACTCAGCGCTCGACGCCGGGCGAACAGGAACACGAAGACCGCTACCGCGGCGGCGACGAGCAGGCCGACACCGTCAAGGATGTCTGCCCACCACGGCATCGATACCTCCCCCCGGACGCTGCCGCCCACGAGCCGTCAGCTCCGGCTGCCGGCCTTCTCGACGGCGTCGACCCGGGCCTGGGCGGCGGCGATCGCCCGTCGTGAGCGGTCGCTGTCGTCGGCACCCTCTCGTGCCTCGTCCAGCCGCCTTCGCGCAGCTGCGGGGTCGATCTCGTCGGCCATCTCTGCGTGCTCGGCGAGAATCGAGATCCGGTTGTGTGCAACGGAGAGGAAGCCACCGTCGACGACAGCCACCACTGTGTTGCCGTCGGCCGGCCGGATCTCGACCGACCCGGGCGCCAGCACGCCCATCAGCGGCGCGTGGTTCGCCAGGATACCGAGCTCGCCCTCGAGAGTCCTCGCGATGACCATCGTCGCCTCGCCCGACCAAACCGTGTGGTCAGCGGCGACGACCTGCAGATCGAAGGTGGTCGCCATCTAGTCGGCCTTCTGGATCTCGGCCCACTTGCGCTCGACATCGTCGAGACCGCCGCACATGAAGAAGGCCTGCTCCGCGACGTGGTCGTACTCGCCGGCGCTGATCTTCGAGAACGCCTCGACGGTATCCTCGAGCGGCACGGTCGAGCCTTCGATCCCGGTGAACTGCCTGGCCACGTAGGTGTTCTGCGACAGGAAGCGCTGGATGCGCCGAGCCCGCGAGACGACGACCTTGTCCTCCTCCGACAGCTCGTCGACGCCGAGGATCGCGATGATGTCCTGCAGCTCCTTGTTGCGTTGCAGGATCTGCTTGACCTGCGTCGCCGTGGCATAGTGCTCAGCGCTGATGTAGCGCGGGTCGAGGATCCGCGACGTCGAGGCGAGCGGGTCCACGGCCGGGTAGATGCCGAGCGAGGCGATGTCACGCGACAGGTTCGTGGTGGCGTCGAGGTGCGCGAACGTCGTCGCCGGTGCGGGGTCCGTGTAGTCGTCGGCCGGCACGTAGATCGCCTGCATGGAGGTGATCGAGTGGCCACGCGTCGAGGTGATGCGCTCCTGGAGGACGCCCATCTCGTCGGCGAGGTTGGGCTGGTATCCCACCGCGGACGGCATCCGGCCGAGCAGCGTGGAGACCTCGGAGCCGGCCTGGGTGAAACGGAAGATGTTGTCGATGAACAGCAGCACGTCCTGCTGCTGTACGTCGCGGAAGTACTCCGCCATCGTCAGCGCGGACAGGGCCACCCGCAGCCGGGTGCCCGGCGGCTCGTCCATCTGGCCGAAGACGAGGGCGGTTTGCCCGATGACCTCGTTCTCGGTCATCTCGGTGATCAGGTCGTTGCCCTCGCGGGTGCGCTCCCCCACGCCGGCGAAGACCGACACGCCACCGTGGTCCTTGGCGACGCGCGCGATCATCTCCTGGATGAGCACGGTCTTGCCCACCCCGGCGCCTCCGAAGAGGCCGATCTTGCCGCCCAGCACGTACGGCGTCAGCAGGTCGATCACCTTGATGCCGGTATGGAACATCTCCGTCTTGGACTCGAGGGAGTCGAACGACGGTGACGGGCGGTGGATCTGCCAGCGGTCGGTGATCTCGAGCTCCTCGCCCTCCTTCAGGTTGAGGCACTCGCCGATGACGTTGAAGACATGGCCCTTTGTGACGTCCCCCACCGGCACGTCGATACCGATACCGCTGTCGCTGACCGCGGAGCCCCGGACCAGCCCGTCCGTGGACTGCATGGAGATCGCGCGGACCATCCCTTCACCGATGTGCTGCGCGACCTCGAGGGTCAGCGTCTTCTTGTCACCATGCATGTCCAGCTCGACGTGCAGGGCGTTGTACATCGCCGGCATCGAGTCGGCCGAGAACTCGACGTCGACCACCGGGCCGGTGACGCGCGCAACGCGTCCGACACCGTTGCTCTGCTCTTTGGTGGTGTTCTCGTTCAGCGTGGCAGTCATTGTCGTCACTCACTCCCGGCGTTGGCGTCGGCGAGCGCGTTGACGCCACCGACGATCTCACTGATCTCTTGGGTGATCCCGGCCTGGCGGGCCTGGTTGGCGGTACGGGTGTAGCTCTTGACGAGCTCCTCGGCGTTGTCGGTCGCCGACTTCATCGCCCGCTGCCGAGCCGCGAGCTCGGAGGCGGAGGCCTGCAGCAAGCAGTAGAAGATGCGGCTCTCGACGTACTTCGGCAGTAGGGCGTCGAGGACCTCGGAGGCGCCCGGCTCGAACTCGTACAGCGGCAGCACCTCGTCGTCGGCCGGCCTCTCCTCGCCCTCGACAACCTCGAGCGGGAGCAGCCGGATATCGGTGGGCTCCTGCGACAGCATCGTCTTGAACCTCGTGTAGACCACGTGCACCTCGTGGACGGCATGCTCGCCCTCGTCGGCGACGAAGGCGTCGACGAGCTTCTCCCCGATCTCCCGGGCGTTGGCGTAGACCGGCGTGTCCGAGAAACCCACCCAGCTCTCGACCACGGGCCGGCTGCGGAAGGCGTAGTAGCCGACCCCCTTACGCCCGGTGACGTACAGATCCGTCTGCTTGCCCTCCCCGCGGAGACGTGTCACCAGCCGCTCGGCTGCGCGCAGCACGCTCGAGGAGTAGGCACCGGCCAGACCGCGGTCGCTCGTGACCACGAGCACCGCAGCGCGCTCTGGGTTCTCCGGCTCCGACGTCAACGCGTGCTCCACGTTCGAGTACGTCGCCACGGCCGACACCGCCCGGGTGAGCTCACGTGCGTACGGCGTGGCCGCCTGCGCTCGCTGCTGGGCCTTGATGATCCGGGACGCAGCGATCAGCTCCATCGCGCGGGTGATCTTGGCGGTCGCCTCGACCGACCGGATCCGCGCGCGCAGCTCCCGCAGCGTTGCGGCCATCGTCAGCCTCGCTTCTGCTTGACGATCTGCTCCTGCTCGATGTCCTCGTCGCCCAGCGCCTCATGCTCCTCATGGCCGGACTTGATCCGGCCGCCCTCGCTCGTCTCGAACTGGCCGACGAAGTCGTCGTACGCCGCTGTCACCGCCGCCTCGGTGTCGTCGGTGAAGTCCAGGCTCTCGCGGATCGTGCTGAGGATGCCGCCGTCGCGGTCACGCCTGAGGTACTCCAGGAACTCCTGCTCGAAGCGCAGCACGTCGGGGATCGGCACCGCGTCGAGACGGCCCGATGTCCCCGCCCAGATCGACACGGTCTGGTCCTCGACCGGGTACGGCGAGTTCTGGCGCTGCCGCAGCAGCTCCATCAGCCGGCCACCTCTCTCCAGCTGGCGCCGCGACGCCGCGTCGAGGTCCGAGGCGAACATCGCGAACGCCTCCATCGCGCGGTACTGCGCCAGGTCGACCTTGAGGGAGCCGGTGACCTTGCGCATGGCCTTGATCATGGCGGCTCCACCGACCCGGGAGACCGACTGGCCGACGTCGATGGCCGGGCGCTGGTTGGCGTTGAAGAGGTCGGACTGCAGGAAGATCTGGCCGTCGGTGATCGAGATGACGTTCGTCGGGATGAAGGCGGAGATGTCGTTGGCCTGCGTCTCGATGATCGGCAGGCC
>JBBQKY010000138.1:0-6999 GCA_038327385.1 Propionibacteriales bacterium | reverse complement strand
CGGGCAGTCACGCCAGAGCCGTTCGAGGGCGTAGTAGAGGCGTTCCTCCTCATGCTGGATGTGCACCACGATGTCCCCGTAGTCCAACAGCACCCAGCGACCGTCGCGCTCGCCCTCGCGACGCACCGGCTTGGCGCCCACAGCCCGCAGGCGCTCCTCCACCTCGTCGACGATGGCCTTGACCTGGCGGTCGTTGGGCGCTGAGCAGAGCAGGAAGGCATCCGTGATCACCAGCTGCTCGGACACGTCGAAGGCGATTATGTTGGCCGCGAGCTTGTCGGAGGCCGCCTCTGCGGCAGTCCTGACGAGCTCGAGTGCGTGGTCGGTGGCTGTCACGAAGCGTTGCCCTCCATTGGCGTGCTGGGTTCGGGTGTGCGGGGACGATAGAGACCGCGTTTGGCGATGTACTGCACGACGCCGTCCGGCACGAGGTACCAGACCGGCTCGCTGAGGCTCGCTCGGGCCCGGCACTCGCTCGACGAGATCGCCAGTGCCGGCACCTCGATGATCGTCACCCGCTCGGCCGGGAGGCCGGCAAGCGTGGTGTCGTCGATCGTCGTACCGGGCCGCGTGCAGCCGACGAAGTGAGCGAGCTCGAACACCCGAGCCGCGTCGTGCCAGGTGACGATCTGGGCGAGTGCGTCGGCTCCGGTGATGAAGAACAGGTCCGCGCCGGGCCGCTCATCGGACAGTTCGGTCAGCGTGTCGATGGTGAACGTCGGACCGTGCCGGTCGACGTCGACGCGGGACACCGAGAAGCGCGGGTTGGACGCCGTGGCGATCACCGTCATCAGGTAGCGGTCCTCGGCGGCCGACACGTCGCGGTCCGCCTTCTGCCATGGTTGGCCCGTCGGGACGAACACGACCTCGTCCAGGTCGAACCAGGCCTGGACCTCCGACGCCGCAACCAGGTGGCCGTGGTGGATGGGGTCGAAGGTGCCGCCCATCACGCCGACCCGGGTCGCGCGTGTCGTCATCCGACCTCCACCATCAGGTGTGCGGCCGACCCTTGCCGAACATCAGCAGCCCCATCATCAGGACGCAGAAGAGCGCGAAGGACCCCAGCCCGACGACATAGGCAGGCACGGGTAGGTCGCGCTGGCGGTCAGCCGCCAGGGAGATCAGGGACAAGACCATGCCCAAAGGCTAGCGGGTTCGCCGCGCCGGGGGCCGCCCGGACCTGTCGTCATCGGTAGGCACCGGCCTGGATCGCATACAGCTCCGCGTAGGCGCCGCCGCGTGCCATCAGCTCCTCGTGGCTGCCGACCTGCGCCAGCATCGATCCTTGCAGCACGACGATCAGATCCGCCATCCGCACCGTGCTGAAGCGGTGCGATACGAGGATGGTGATGCCGCCGACTGCGCTGCTTCGAGCGGCCTGCGCGTACCGGCTGAACAGCTCGTGCTCGGTCTCCGCGTCCAAGGCGGCAGTGGGCTCGTCGAGGACGAGTAGCAGGGGCGCGCGGCGCATGAACCCCCGCGCCAGCGCGAGCTTCTGCCATTGCCCGAAGCTGACGTCGACACCGTCAGGCCAGGTCGGTCCGAGCTGCGTGTCGAGACCGGAGTGCAGACCATCGACGACTTCGCGCGCACCTGACTTATGCAGCGCCGCTCGCACCGCGGTGTCGTCGTCGACGAACGGCAGGTCGCCCAAACCGACACTGGTGCGGGCCTGGAACTCGAAGCGGTGAAAGTCCTGGAATGCGCCCGACACCCTGCTACGCCACTCGTCGGTCCGGATGTGGCGCAGCGGCTCCCCGTCAACCAGGATCTCGCCGCTTGTCGGCTCATACATCTTGCAGAGCAGCTTGACCAGGGATGACTTGCCCGCACCGTTCTCGCCGACCACCGCGACCACGGATCCGGCGGGCAGGCGCAGCGTCACGTCCGAGAGGGCAGTCGTGGTGCTTCCCGGGTACGTGAACGAGACCGCCTCGAAAGAGATGCCGTCGCGGAGGCCGTCCGGCGCTGGCCTGTCGGCGTCCGCGGCGACCGCGGCCGCATAGTGCTCGAGCCACACCAACCGGCGAGAGCCGTCCAGCCAGATGCCCCGCAGGAAACCGACCTCGGTCATGGTGGCGGCGACGTACGCCGAGAGCCGCGCTCCGGCGGCGAGCACCAGCAACACCTGGCCCGTCGTGCCCTGCAGGCCCGACGTGACGAACACGACGGCTCCCACGTAGCCGGCGGCAAAGATCGCCCAGGTCAGCGTGTGCCAGGCAGCGCTGGCCCATCGCACCGGCGCCACGACGTCGTACCAGCGCTCCCACTCGCGCCGCCGCCGATCGACGAGCTCGGGACCGATCCCGATGACGCGGACCTCCTTGCCGGCTGCGGCCGTGGTTGCGGTCGTGAACAGGTGTCCGGCAAGCCTGTTGTGCTCGGCGGCCTGCTCCTCGGCTTGGCGCTCGGCGGCGGGTCTCCGTGTCGCGCTGATCACCGTGGGAACGGCGAACACGACCAGCAACCCCAGCACGGGATGAATCGACATCAGCAGGGCCAGGATCAGGCCGAGCCTGACCAGCCAGCCGCACGTGGAGAACAGCGACATGTACATGTGGTCGAGCACGAACACCTGGTTGCGCAGGACCGCGAGCCGGTCGAGGTAGTCAGGGCGTTCGTGGTGCTCGATGGTCGAGATCGAGGCCTGTAGACCGGCAACGTGCGTCTCCAGCGCTATCGTCACCTTGTCCCGGAACCGGCGGGTCACCCGGGTGGAGACCAGCCGAAGCAGCCACGTCAGGGTCGCCGACCCCGCCATGCCGAACGCCGCGACCAGCACCCTGGTCTTGTCCTTGTCCAGGACTCCGTCGGCGAGCAGCTTGAGCCACAGTGCCAGCAGCGCGTCGGGCACCGCCGACAGCAAGGACATCGCGAACGCGAACACGAGCAGGCCCGGCTCATGGGAGTACCCGAGTCTGCACAGTCGCCACATCGACGCCAGCGCCGGCGGCGTGTCGTCAACCGAGGACGTCATAGTCCACCCCCTCCTCATCGGCGGTGGCCTCGAAGCGGCTCGCCTGGAGGTCGAACATCAGCCGGTAGCGCCCGCGCAGGCCCATCAGCTCGTCATGGCTGCCGAGCTCGATCACCCGGCCACGCTCGAGTACGGCGATGCGGTCGGCATGTCGCACAGTCGAGAAGCGGTGCGAGATGAGAATGGTCGTGACCTCGCGGGTCGCCTCGAGAATGCGGTCGAAGATCGCGGCTTCCCCCCGCACGTCGAGCTGGGCTGTCGGCTCATCAAGAAGGACCAGGCCGGCTCCTCGTCGTACGGCGCACAGAGCCCTGGCCAGCGCGATCCGCTGCCACTGACCGCCGGAGAGGTCCGTGCCGCCGGCGTACCCCTTGGCCAACGGGGTGTCGAGATCGGCGATCCCTTCGGCACCGGCGTCGCGCAGGGCCATCACGATGTCGTCGTCGGAGGCACCGTCGGGCGCGACGTTGTCCCGCAGCGAGAGGTCGAACCTGACGAAGTCCTGGAACACGGCTGTCACCTGGGACCGCCAGGACTCGATCTCGAGTTCACGGAGATCGACGCCGTCGATCTCGATGGAGCCGGAGTCGGGATCGTAGAGGCGGCACAAGAGCTTGGCGAGCGTGGTCTTGCCGGCACCGTTCTGGCCGACGATGGCCAGCGACGAGCCGGCCTGGACCGTCAGGTCGAGACCGTCGTAGATCGGGCGGTGGGAGCCGGGATAGCTGAACCGCAGGTCGCGGACCCGGAGCTCCGTGCGCGGCGCTCCTGCTGACGGCTCACGCGCGCCGTTTGGCAGGGCGCCTCCGGTGGCCATCTTGGGCCGGAGTCGCAGCACCGAGGCCACCGGCGCGGCGGCGCCGTCGAGCGCCCAGTTCAGGCCGCCGAAGGCGATCGAGCTGACCCCGACCGCCACCTGAGCGAACACGACAAGCCGATCCAGTGCCAGGTCACCCGTGACGGCCGCCGAGCCCAAGGCCCAGAACACCAGGACGTTTGCGGCGAGCACCAGGATCAGTGCCACCAGGACCGACCTCTCGCGAAGCCGGGTTGCCTCGTACTGCAGCTCGAACAGCTTTCGGCGCCGCGCCCCGAAACGCTCGACCGTCCAGTCCTGCAAGCCGAAGAGGCGAAGCTCCTTGGCGGGCGCAGCATCGACAGCCAGCCGGTATGCGTAGTCGGCATGTCGCTGGGCCGATCGCACCGTCTCGGTGTTGCGGTCGCGCCAGATCGAGCTTTCCCGCAGCAACCAATGCGTGCTGGCCCAGGCGCCAGCGAGCAGCAGCGCCGCCCACCACGAGAACGCGACGAGAACCAGCGCCGAGACGGCTCCGCCGACCAGCTCGACCAGCCCCCCTGCGATGAAACCCACGTTCATCCACATCGGTGGCCCGGTCATGCCGAGGTCGAACTCTCGAGCCGTCGTCAGATCGCTCGTCAGCTCCGGATCCTCCAGGTGGCCGATCCCGGGTGGCGTCACGCACGTGACAGCGAGCTCGTCGTTGAGCCAGGCCGACATCTTGGACCCGAGGTTCTGGCTGACGGCCTCGTGCACAGGAGGCAGCACCTGAAGCAGTCCGAAGGTGATGCCCATCGCGGCCAGTGGGACGGAAAGAGACCCGCCGTCCTGAACGGCGCCGACGACGTAGCCCATCGTGATCGCGAAGATCGCCGGCAGCGCACCGCGCATGAGGAGCAGCGCCCACCAGGCGTTGCCAAGCCAGGGGTCAGCTTTCCGGAGGGCGCGGAAGAACTTCCACTCTGGCCGCTCACGAACAGACGTCACCCGTGTGCACTCCGTTCGGTCTGCGGCCGCCGCCGCCGCTGGATCAAAGTCCTGTCGACTCTAAACCCGTCAGCAGACAGTCCGGTCGGAGTCGAGACAATCCGGTCGGAGTCGAGACAGTCCGGTCGGAGTCGGCATCCAGCGACGTACCGACTTCGTTCCAAAGGGCGCGGCGCGCGCCCGGCCTAACGCCGGTTGAGCCGCAGATCCTGGCCACGCCGACCGAGCAACGTCTCCGCGCCGGCTTGCACATCAGGGTCGAACTCGAAGACGACAGCATTGTCGTCGTCTCCGATCACCACGTCGTCCCCGATCTGAGCGCCGAGCTCGCGGAGGCGCTGCTCCACTCCCAGCCGGTTGAGCCGGTCAGCCAGGTACCCGACTGCCTCGTCGTTGCTGAAGTCGGTCTGCTTGATCCACCGCTGTGGCTTCTCGCCGCGCACGTGCCAGGCTCCGTCGACCTCCTGCACGGTGAACTCCGCGTCGGACACTCCCCGCGGTCGTATGACGATCCGGGCCGGCTGGACGTCACGAGGCGCTGACCGGGCACTCGCTACGAGCTCGGCCATCGCGAAGGTGAGCTCCCTGAGCCCCTCGTGGGTGGCCGCGGAGATCTCGAAGACGCCCCAGCCTCGCCCCTCCAGCTCGGGGCGGACCATCTCGGCGAGCTCCCGGGCCTCCGGCACGTCGATCTTGTTGAGGGCCACGAGTCGCGGCCGGTCCTCCAACCCGCCGTACGCAGCCAGCTCTGCCTCCATCACGTCGACGTCGCTGACCGGGTCGCGCCCGCCCTCTGCCGTCGCGCAGTCCACGACGTGCAACAGGGCGGCGCATCTCTCGATGTGCCGCAGGAAGTCGTGGCCGAGCCCGCGTCCCTCGCTCGCTCCCTCGATCAGACCAGGGACGTCCGCAACCGTGTACGACGTGTCGCCGGCGGTCACGACACCGAGGTTCGGCACCAAGGTGGTGAAGGGGTAGTCCGCGATCTTGGGCCGAGCCCGCGAGACCGCGGCGACCAGGCTCGACTTGCCGGCACTCGGATACCCGACCAGGCCGACGTCAGCGACGACTTTGAGCTCGAGGACGACCGTGCGCGCCTCGCCGAGCTCACCGAGGAGCGCGAAGCCCGGCGCCTTGCGTGACTTGGACGCGAGCGCGGCGTTGCCGAGACCGCCCCGCCCTCCGGCGGCAACGACGAGCTCGGTGCCGGCCCCCACCAGGTCGGCGAGCACCTGGCCGTCGTCGGCCCGGACGATTGTGCCCTCCGGGACCGGAAGCACGACGGAGTCGCCGTTCGAGCCGGACCGGTGGTCGCCCATGCCCGGCGTGCCGTTGCCCGCCAGCCGGCGCGACTGGTGGTGGTAGTCGATCAGCGTGGTGACGTCGGGATCGACGCGCAGGATGACGTCTCCCCCGTGCCCGCCGTTACCGCCGTCCGGCCCGCCGAGCGGCTTGAACTTCTCTCGGTGCACGGACGCCACACCGTTGCCGCCCTTGCCGCCGGCGACGTACAGCACCACGCGGTCGACGAACGTCGGCACGGCCATGAGAAAGGAGTGGAGCGCCCGCTCCGGTCAGCCGGTCGGGGGAAGGATGTTGACGACGCAGCGCCCGCGGCGGGTGCCGAACTCGACGCTGCCCTCGACGAGGGCGAACAATGTGTCGTCGCCACCACGGCCGACGTTGGTGCCGGGGTGGAAGTGGGTCCCCCGCTGGCGGACGATGATCTCACCGGCGTTGACGACCTGACCGCCGAAACGCTTGACACCGAGGCGTTGTGCGTTGCTGTCGCGGCCGTTCTTGCTGGAGCCGAGACCCTTCTTGTGTGCCATGCCGTGTCCTTCGTCTCGTTCTTGGATGGTCAGTCCGGTGATGCAGCAGCCCTGCGGTCAGCCGGCGTTGATCGCCGTGACCTTGACCTTCGTGTAGTGCTGACGGTGGCCTTGGCGCTTGCGGTAGCCGGTCTTGTTCTTGTACTTCAGGATGCGGATCTTCGGACCCTTGGAGGGGCCGACGACCTCGGCCTGCACGTCGAAGCCGGTAAGGGCGGCTGCCTCGCTTGTCACGGTGTCACCATCGACGACCAGCACCGGCGTCAACGACAGGCTCTCGCCGGGCGTGCAGTCGAGCTTGTCGATCTCGATGACGTCGCCGACGGTCACCTTCTCCTGGCGTCCACCGTTGCGCACGATCGCGTACACCGCGAACTCACTTCCTCGTTGAAGACGTTGAAGAC
>JBBQKY010000137.1:0-7021 GCA_038327385.1 Propionibacteriales bacterium | reverse complement strand
GCTGTCACTTCGACCTTGCGTGGCTTGGCCTGCTCGGCCACCGGGATCTTGATCGTCAGGACGCCGGCGTCGTACTCAGCCGTCAGGTGCTCGGTGTCCAGCGTCTCGCCGAGGAACAGCTGTCGACTGAACACGCCATATGGGCGCTCGCCGACAATGCGCTCGGCGTCGTCGGAGATGGGCGGCCGGCGCTCGGCGTGAACGGTCAGGACGTTCTGCTCGACGGTCAGGTCGATCGACTCGGCGTCGACGCCCGGAAGGTCGAGGTGCACCAGGAACGACTCGCCTTGACGGTAGGCGTCCATCGGCATGGCAGCGGGCCTGCTGGCGGAGCCGAACACAGCCTCGGTGAGGCGGTCCAGGTCGCGGAAGGGGTCGGTTCGCATCAACATCGGGTCAGCCTCCTTGACTTGTGTGCCCGACTCCCCGGGGGGAGCCGGGTAGCCATATCTGAAACTTCAACTAATATTTCCTGCAGATTGAGCGAGAAGTCAACTCCACGGCGAGAACTCATGGCAGGAGATTCCGATGACGCCGCGACACTCCCGCGAGTCAGCCCTCGCACTCCTCGGACTGCCGAAAGACGCCACTCGCAGAGACATCGTCTCCGCCTATCGCCGGCTGGCCCGGACGACGCATCCGGACGTCGCGGCTGGCCCGCTCGACGGCCCCCCAGACTTCGCCGCCGTCCGGGACGCCTACCAGCAGCTGACCGATCTCGTCCCTGGTCCCGAGCCCGCCCATTCCCCGAACCAGCCCGCAAGTCCGGTGACCGCGCAGTTGGTGCGTCCCCGCACCGGTCAGCGGCGGCGCCCGCCGATCGTCGCCGGACCTGTCCACATCCAGCCGCCGTACGTCGAGCCGCCGTACGTCGAGCCCCAGGGTCTCAGCGCGAACCCCGGCTCGAGACTGGGCCTTGATGCCTGACCCGATCCCATCCGAGAGTCACCCGGACGGCAACGCAGGCGGCGGGCTACTGCACCCCACGAAGGGGTTGTTCGGCATGTCCGTCGCGGCCGAGCTAACGGGTGTGCACCCACAGGCTCTGCGCAGCTACGAAGCCAAAGGGCTCCTGGAGCCATACCGGACCGGTGGCGGCACCCGCCGCTACAGCCATGACGACCTGGCCCGCATCCACCAGATCACCGTGCTGCTCTCCGCCGGACTGAACCTCTCGGGTGTCCAGCGGGTGCTCGAGCTCCAGGCCGAGACAGCAGACCTGCGCGCCGAGATCGACCGGCTGCGCGAGCGGGGCTGACCCGGTCGACGCGGCGTCGCGTCAGACTCGGTCGGGCGGGTCCGGCGGGTCCGCGTCTCCCCCGCTGCCCGACGCCTCGACGCCGTCGGTGCTACCGGCGTTGGCGCCGAACGACGCCTTGTGGGGCACGTTGATCCGGTTCAGCTGGGTGTTCATGCTCCGCCAGAGCAGGAACGTGGCGATGATCAGGAACAGCACGAGGAAGAAGGCGATCCAGCCAGGCTTGACCTGGTTCGGGTCGTAGGCGAGGAGTCCCCGCGCTGGGCTCATACCGCTATGTTCTCGCGGCGCCCGTCGTACGTGGACGCCAGGGTGCGGATGCCGGCGAACAGGTCGTCCTCCGGGATCACCGACGGGACCAGGCTGTCCACCATCTCGTAGTCCTCCGTCGGCCACACCTGCTGGTGCACGTCCAAGGGCACCGCGAACCAGGCCCCATCGGGGTCGATCTGCGTCGCGTGCGCGATCAGCGCACGGTCGCGCACCGGGAAGTACTCCGCGCACGGCACCCGGGTGGTGACCCGGCGCTGGTGCTCCGGGTCCTCCTTCCACGTTGCTAGCCGCTCCGCGTAGGGCGACTCCAAGCCCCGGGCCAGCATCGCCTCGTGGATGGCGACGATGCGCTCACGATGGAAGGTGTGGTGGTAGTAGAGCTTGAGCGGCTGCCACGGCTCACCGCATTCGGGGTAGCTCTCGGGGTCGCCGGCGGCCTCCCAGCTCCGCATGCTGACCTGGTGGCACATGATGTGGTCGGGGTGCGGGTAGCCGCCCTTCTCGTCGTACGTCGTCATGACGTGCGGCTTGAAGCTGCGGATGAGCCGGACAAGGGGCGCCGCGGCCTCCTCGACCGGCAGCGATGCGAAGCAGCCCGCCGGCAACGGCGGCGGCGGGTCCCCTTCGGGCCAGCCTGAGTCCACGAAACCGAGCCAGTCCTGACTGACGCCGAGGATGTCCCGCGCCGCCGCCATCTCCTGTCGCCTGATCTCGGCCATGTTCGCCAGCACGTCCGGCCGGTCCATGTTCGGGTTGAGGATGGAGCCTCGCTCACCGCCCGTGCAGGTCACCACGTGCACGTCGACGCCCTCGGCGACGTACTTCGCGGTGCTGGCAGCGCCCTTGCTCGACTCGTCGTCCGGGTGCGCGTGGACATGCATGAGCCGGAGCTGAGCCCTCACTGAGATACCTCACTCGCTGTGCTGTCCGTCGTGCCCGCAGGACACAATGGTGTACGACGAGGCACGCCGGCCCAAACCCGGTCCTGGCGGAGAGGTCAGACACGATGCAGCCGCCAGAGCCGGGTGATGCGGAGTCAGACAACGCAACGTCCCTCGCCAGCCGCTACGGCCGCCGGGCGCCGGGCGGCGTGCCCACCGCGAAGATCCTCGGTGCAGTCGTGGTCGCCGCACTGCTCGCGTGGGCGGTGTGGGCGGCCATCGGCCAGTCAGGCAACGGCGTAGGTGCGGTCGTCCGGTCGTACCAGGTGAAGTCCCCTCACGTGGTCTCCGTCACGGTCGACATCACCCGCGCCACCACGGACCGGGTCCGGTGCACCGTGACAGCTATCGCCACCGACCACACGCAGGTGGGCCAGCGCGTCGTGACCATGCCTGCTGGAGCCAGCGGAACCCGCTCCGTTACCGTCGCCGTGCGGACCGAGCGGGAAGCCACCGCCGCGGACGTTGGCGGCTGCCGCTGAATGCGCCGGCGGCCGGAGTTTCGCAGAGTCCCGCACTTCCTTGGTAACCTCGAATCTTTCCATCTATGAGCGGCACTGCACCAGGTCCGCCACGAACCGAGGAGCAGTCTCCGTGACGCAGCCCAGCACCGAGAACGTCGTCTGGCTCACGCAGGAGGCCTACGACCGGCTCCGCGCCGAGCTGGCGAACCTCAAGGGGCCGGCCCGCGCCGAGATCTCGCGCCGGATCGCCGAGGCACGCGAGGAAGGAGACCTCCGCGAGAACGGCGGATACCACGCCGCCCGTGAGGAGCAGAGCAAGGCAGAGGCGCGGGTGGCCCAGCTCGAGGACATGCTCGAGCAGGCGCGCGTGGGTGAGACGCCCCGCGACGACGGGGTCGTCGAGCCGGGTATGCAGGTCACCGTCACCTTCGCCGACGGAGAAAGCGAGACGTTCCTGCTGGGCGCTCGCGAGGTGCTGGCCGTGGACAACACTGTCGAGATGAGCGTGTACTCGCCGCAGTCGCCGCTGGGTGCAGCGATCGTCGGCAAGCGCCCGGGCGAGTCCGCGACCTTCAAGGCGCCGAACAACCGCGTCGTCGAGGTGCAGATCGTGGACGCCAAGCCCTTTCACAGCTGAGGAGCTGCCTCCCCGGCCGCACGGCGTACGACGTGCGGCCGGACCGCTCAGGTCTTCTCCTGGACATGCTTGTGACGCCGGGAGCATCATGGCCAGATGCGGCTCAGCCCCCTCATCGCGCGGCCGCATCGGCTTCGAAGCTTTCGTAGACTGCGCGTCGGGATGTGCGCCGTTGGCCTGCTCGCGGCAGGCTGCACGAGTTCCGGTTCTGCATCGCATCAGAGCGCTTTCACCGACTCGGCGGATCACAGTCAGACGCCGCCTCCCCAGCGGTCACCATCGACTGAGCCGCCGAAGTCGACTGCCGGCCTGTTTAAGCCAGTGACCAACCAACAGATTTGTGAAGTGTGGGCCGGCGGGGGGCCCAGCTGTCTACCCGTGACAGGCCGTGTCACGCGGTCGCTGTTCCGACCATTGCGCTTACCTCATCTCGCGTCGGGTCAGCGATGCGTAACCACGAAAGGCGCGGGACTCGTGCACCCAGGTCCCGTACGACCTTTGATCGCCTCCCCGCACGCAGGCCGTGGACTGGTCACGACTGAGTACGACATCGGCGGATGGCACGGGGCCAAGACACTGTGGACCGTTGCGCCGACCTACCACGGACCGCTGCTCGTCCGAGGGCGGCGTCTCGACCGCACCGGACCCATGGCATTCGGTGAGAACCCCAGTGCGGCGTGGGTCATCAGTGGGCCAGGCAGCCAGCGCCAGGGCTGGCCCGGCGCCACCTGGGTTCGCTCCTCGGGTTGTTACGGCTTCCAGGTGGACCTGGTCCATTCCAGCTACACGGTCACGGTGCACGTCAGCGTGCCCAGGCAGGGGAACTGACGCGACTGCCGCTCCATGGTGGAAGGCAGAGCGTCCGCAGCTCCGGCGGCAACGGCTCTCAGTCGACCCGCGGGGTGTAGCCGCCCTCTTCGAGGCGCTTCAGCACCTGCTCGCGGTGCTCGGGTCCCCGCGTCTCGAGCTGCAGCACCACCTCCACCTGGTCGAGGGGCAGGGACTCCGCCGTACGCTCATGCACCACGTCGAGGAGGTTCGCGTCGGCGGCGCTGACCTCCGACAGCAGACCCGCCAGTCCGCCGGGTCGGTCGAGGACGCGACAGCGAAGCGACAGGTAACGCCCCTGCGCAGCCATTCCGTGCCGGATCACCCGCATCATCAGCAGCGGGTCGATGTTCCCACCGGAGAGGACGATCACGACCGGACCGACGAAGTCGTGGGGCGCGTCGAGCACGGCGGCCACTGCTGCGGCGCCGGCCGGCTCAACGACGACCTTGGCGCGCTCCATCAGGGCCAGCACCGCTGTGGACAGCGACTCCTCCGAGACCAGTCGGACCTCGTCGACGCTCGCCTTGACCGCCGCGAACGGTACGTCGCCCGGGCACCCGACGGCGATGCCGTCTGCCATCGTGGTCATGGAGCGCACGGGCACCGGCCGGCCGCGGCGGAGCGACTCGGGGTAGGCGGCGGCAGTCTCAGCCTGTACTCCGATGAGCGTGACGTCGGGGCGCTTGGCCTTGACCGCCGTCGCGATGCCCGCGATCAGGCCACCCCCACCCATCGGCACCAGGATGGTCGCCACGTCCGGAACCTGGTCCAAGATCTCCAGCCCGCAGGTTCCCTGGCCGGCGATGATGTCGGGATGGTCGAACGGGTGGATGAGGATCGCCCCGGTCGCGGAGGAGAAGGCGCGCGCCTCCACCAGCGCTTCGTCGATGGTATGGCCGATGAACCGGACCTCGGCGCCATAGCTGCGCGTCGCGTTCTCCTTGGGGATGGGCGCCCCGTACGGCATGAAGACGGTGGCCTTGATACCCAGCGTCTGAGCGGCCAGGGCCACGCCTTGAGCGTGGTTGCCCGCACTCGCCGCGACGACGCCACGACTTCGCTCGTCTGCGGTGAGGTGGCTGATGCGCGTAGTAGCGCCGCGGATCTTGAACGAGCCGGTGCGCTGCAGGTTCTCGCACTTGAGGTGGACGCTCGTGCCGGTGATGGCGTTGAGCCAGCGCGAACCCTCCATGGGCGTGACGAGCGCCTTGCCCCGGATCGTCTCGCGGGCCGCCTCGATCTGCTGCAGGGTCACCCGCGGCACCTCGACCATCTCGCTCGGCGCCTCGGCTCCGACGGCCTGGTTCGGGAAGTCGGTTGGCCCCGGCGACTCGTCCGGCGGTGGCTCGAGCGCCGTGGCGCGCGCGTCGGGATCTTCGGGTACGCCGGAAGTCGGACCAGCACTGTCCATATGCGCAGCCTATTCGCATCGGCTGGATGCACCCCGCGGCGTGCATCCGTTCTGTCAGGAGCCGGGTCGACTGCCTCGTCGCAGCGAGGGGACGAGGTCAGCGCCAGCAAGGGCCGACGGACATCGCTTCGTAACAGATCCGTAAGCCAGCAAGACGTAATCGCACTTCTTTCGCTTGTAGTTTTGGCTCATCGTCCGGCCCAGGGAAATGCAAGGGAGGGAGCCGGGTCCCTGAAAACCGTGCCCACGCGGACATGCTGTGTCGCTCGAAATCCACTGACTACGCCCCCTGCGGGAGCGGCTTGTTTTCGCAGCCTGCGCGTCCGCATGGCCAACGAAAGGGAAAGTCTGTATGGCAACGACACGAACGTTCAAACGCGGACTCGTGGCAGTCGCCGCGGTGACCGCGCCGCTGACGGTATTGGCCTTGAGCACGTCCACCGCCAGCTCTGCACCGGCGAGTTCGGATCAGGTCATTCCGGGCCAGATCGACGGAATACTGCCGCACAGCAAGATCGTCCTCGAGAGCGCCGTCACGGTGGACCTCAACCACCACAGTGCCACGCTGCCTCTTCACCAGGGGACCTTCAAAGGACAGAAGGTGTGGTACGTCATCACGGAGGCCTCCGACGAGGGCGCGGCCGCCGACCTGAACGTCAACTTCGCGCCGAAGCTGGCCAACATGGGGAACGGCTGTGCCGTCTGCGTGCAGGATCTGACGCTCACTGCGCCAGCCGGAAACAAGTTCGGTGAGGGCATCGCCCACTTCCAAGGCATCCCTGACTTCAGCCCCAGCCGGGTCCTCAAGCAGGGCCCAGACGTCTTCCCTCCAGCGGTCGCAAAGCCCGGAGCCGTCGGCGGCCCGCTGTACAGCCCGTTCGTCCGATTCAGCGGCTCGAGAACGGTCTACAACGCCCCGATCGTGGCGACGGGAAATGCACCATTCGACGTCATCCATCACTCGAACACCGCTGACCGGGTGCTCAAGATCAACCCGGCCAAAAAGGCCGGGCCGGGAGAGTTCTACGCGCCATCAGTCGAGCTGCTGATCATCAACGGTTTCGACTCCGGACAGCCGATCATCTACATAAGCACAGAGTCGTCGGACCCGACGACCGCAACGCTGGAGCGGGCGACCTACGTACCGCTTCTGGGGAAGACGCCTTTCAGGGGCGGCGATGACTTCTTGGGATCGGCTCGAGAGCG
>JBBQKY010000136.1:0-7066 GCA_038327385.1 Propionibacteriales bacterium | reverse complement strand
TGGCCAGGCTGGTGAAGTCGCCGCCGAGCTTGAGGGTCGCCGAAGTGCAGATCACCGTCTTCTCGGCGAGCAGCTTGCTGCGCAGCTGGCCCGAGACGTGCAAAGGCGCGACACACAGCTGGCTGCCGCCGTGGGACGCGTCGCGGTCCGCCAGCCAGACGACGTCATCAGGACGGTTGGTGACGAGGCGCTCAGCGATCTTGCGCAGGTCGTCGACCATCCCGCGCGCTTGCTGCCGCGCCGCGTCCCCCTCGGCGTCCGACGTCTCCTTCGGGAAGCCGCTCATCGTCGTACGCGCGGAGTCGCGAAGCATCGCGAGCCCTTCGGCGACGCCAGTCGGTAGCACGTCGAGCCGGCCAGGCTGCACGTCGTCGAGCGCCGCGCGGAGCACGTCTGCGGCGTCCGCGAGGTCGTCGGGCGCCGGACCGTCGACGAAGTTTCGGGCGCGGCGGGCAGCGCGCTCGATCGCGGGTAACGACAGCTCGTCCGTTTCGGCCTGCGTCACTCGGGCGACCAACTCATGCGCCTCGTCGACGACCACCGTGTCGTAGTCCGGGATCATCGGCACGCCCTCGATGGCGTCGATGGCCAGCAGCGAGTGGTTGGTGACGACGAGCGACGACCGCATCGCCCGCTCCCGCGCCCGCTCGGCGAAACACTCGACGCCGTAGGGACACTTGGCGCCGCCGAGGCACTCGCGGTGGCTTACCGACACCTGCCGCCAGATGCGCTCGGTGTGCGACGGAGCGCTGTCACGGTCGCCGGCTCCGCCGCTCGCTGACTCCTCCTCCGCCCACGTCCGGAGCCTCAGCACCTCGGCGCCGGCCGTGCCCGCAGGCAGGTCCACCAAGGTGCCTTGGTCATCGGGCACACCGTCACGGATGCGGTGCAGGCAGGCATAGTTGCTGCGTCCTTTGAGAACGGCGTACGACGCCTGCGTGCCCATCACCTCAGCGGCCGCCGCCAGCAGCGCAGGGATGTCTCGCTCGACGAGCTGGTGCTGCAGAGCCAGCGTGGCGGTCGCGACGACCACCCGCCTCGACTGCAGCACGGCCGGAACCAGGTAGCCGAGCGACTTGCCGGTGCCGGTGCCCGCCTGGACGAGCAGGTGCTGCCCCGACTCCATCGCGGCATGAACCGCATTCGCCATCTCGACCTGGCCAGGTCTGTCCTCTCCACCGACGCTCGCAACCGCGGCGTGCAGGACCGCCTCCAGCGTTGGTCCGGCAGGAAATTCCACTGCCCGAGGTTACTCCGAATGGGTCGCAGCCAAGGGGGCTGCTCCACAGGCTGGGTCCGTGTCAGCCCAGCCCGGTAGGACCAGCCGACGCCTCTCCACCAGTCGGCCCCGCTGCCAATTCGCGAATAATCGGCGATTGCGGAATGTGCCGGCGTGTCGCGGTACGCCACGCCGGCGTAGCGCCACAAATGGCAAATAATCCAGAATTGCGGGGCCGGTCAGAACAGGGTTGCCTTCAGCGTCAGCAGCAGCGGGAGCACGAACGCGGCGAGCAACAGCCAGGCGACGAGGCGGTGGGACGGGCGAGCGGCGCTGAGCGAGCCGGCGAAGGCGAGCCACGCACCCTCGGGGACGTTGCGGTCCAGCCCCATCTGCTTGGCGTCGGGAGGAATGCCGTACGAGCTGTGCAGGCGGTTGAGGGGAGGCAGGTCCTCGCCCTCGTCCTTGTCCTGGTCGTCGTACATGCGGTTATGGTACGGCGTAGCCGCGCGGCTGGCTCAGTCGCGGCTATCGACCGTCGAGAACTCCCGCACCTCACCGGCAAGACCCGGGTTCACCCGCGCGTGCAGACGGGTTCCATCCGCCAAGTGCTCCGAGGAGAGCACCTCGCCCTGCTGATGGATCTTGCTGACCAGGTCACCCCTCGCGTAGGGCAGCAGCAGGTCGACTTCGACGCTCGGCCTCGGCAGCTCGCGCTCCAGCGCAGCGAGCAGGTCGTCGAGTCCGGTGCCGGTCCGTGCCGACGCGACGACTGCATGGGGCTCGCCCGCGACCAGGCGGGCGAGCACCATCGGGTCTGCTGCGTCGGCCTTGTTCACCACGATCAGCTCCGGCACCGTGTCGGCGCCGATCTCGGCGAACACTTCGCGCACGGCGGCGATCTGGCCCTCCGGGTCGGAGTTCGAGCCGTCCACGACGTGCAGCACGAGGTCGGCCTCCGCCACCTCCTCGAGCGTGGACCGGAAGGCCTCGACCAGCTGGTGCGGCAGGTGACGCACAAAGCCGACGGTGTCCGACAGCGTGTAGACGCGGCCGTCTGAGGTGGTCGTCCGCCGGGTGGTCGGGTCGAGCGTCGCGAACAAGGCGTTTTCGACGAGCACGGCCGAGCCGGTGAGCCGGTTCAGGATCGAGGACTTGCCCGCGTTCGTGTATCCGGCGATCGCGACCGACGGGACCTGCCGGCGCACCCGCTCGGCCTTCTTGGTGACGCGCGCGGTCTGCATGTGGGCGAGCTCGCGGCGCAGCTTCGCCATCCGCGCGGAGATCCGGCGGCGGTCCGTCTCGAGCTTCGTCTCCCCGGGACCACGGCCGCCGATGCCACCCCCCTGCGACCCGACCCGCCCGCCGGCCTGCCGGGACAGGTTGCCGCCCCACCCGCGCAGCCGCTGCTTGCCGTACTCCAGCTGAGCGAGCTCGACCTGCGCCTTGCCTTCCTTGGAACGCGCGTGCTGGGCGAAGATGTCGAGGATCAACGCGGTCCGGTCGACGACCTTGACCTTGACCCGGTCCTCCAGGTTGCGCAGCTGCGACGGGCTCAGCTCTCCGTCGCAGATCACGGTGTCGGCGCCGGTGCTGGCGACAACCTGCGCGAGGTGCTCGACCTTCCCCGGCCCGATGTACGTCGCGGGGTCGGGCTTCCTCCGCCGCTGCGACAACGCGTCGAGCACCAGCGACCCCGCCGTTTCGGCGAGCAGCTTCAGCTCCACGAGCGCGTTGTCGGCGTCCTCCTCGGTGCCGTCGGTCCAGACGCTGACCAGCACGACACGCTCCAGCCGCAGCTGGCGGTACTCGACCTCCGAGACGTCGTCGAGCTCGGTCGACAGCCCAGCGACGCGGCGCAGCGCGTTCCGCTCGTCCAGCTCGAAGTCGCCCTGGCCGAACCTCTCACTGCCGAAAGGGCCCGGGTCGAAGTTGTCCTCGCCGTCGGAGCCCCAGTCGTCCCAGGTGTGGGAGGGCCCGCTCTGCAACGCGATCTCACTGTCCGTCAGCGCATCCGAGGATGATCGCGGCTCGAGGTCCGGCTCGTCGGCGTACGGGATGTCCGCTGTCATATGGCCCCCACTGTACGTCCCGGGCCGCGGGCGGACGACGGAATTTCCCGCGCTCCGCGCCCTCGATGACTCACGTTGCAGCGGGAGCTACCGGGCTCGGGGACCCGACTCGGCTCCCGTTCACATGTCAGGCGGTCCAGGTCCCGTGGGCGACTAGGACGGCCGGACCCTTCAAATGCAGGTGGCCCACGTCATCGCGGGCGACGGTGAGGCTTCCGCCCAGGACGTCAACGGTGTACGTCGTACTCCCGCCGCCGCCGCCGGCGAGCGGCGACTGGGGCGGGGACGAGTCCGCGGGCATCGCCTCACGGACCCAGGCCGCCGCCGCCACTGAGGCGCAGGCGCCGGTACCGCAGGACTGCGTCTCGCCCGCGCCTCGCTCGAACACCCGCATCGCCAGCAGCTGAGCGCCCCGCCGCTCCACGAACTCCACGTTGACGCCGTCGGGGAAGTCGCTCTCCTGGTAGCCGGGCGCGACGTGGAGGGACCCCGCTTCGTCCAGGGAGTCGACGAACACGACAGCGTGCGGGTTTCCCGCGTCAACCGACGTCGCGTCGTACTGCCTGCCCTCGACCTCGATCCGGACGGTGCCGCCGACGCGAGCCCGGCCCATGTCCACGCTGATCTCCCTGTCGGCGCAGAAGGTCACGCGCTTGATCCCGTCCCGGGTGTCGACGGCGAGTGGCTCGGCCTCGTCGACGAGGCCGTCATCGGCCAGGTAGCGGGCGAACACGCGCAGCCCGTTGCCGCACATCTCCGAGACGCTGCCGTCGGCGTTGCGGTAGTCCATGAACCAGTGGGCGCCGCCGTCGACGTCACCGCGCAGCACCCGCAGGACACCGTCGGCGCCGAGCCCGCCCCGCCGGTCACACAGCCGCTGGACGAGCGCCGGGTGGAGGTCGCCGTGCAGGCTGCCGTCGAGGTCCGGCAGCACTACGAAGTCGTTGCGCGTCCCGTGGCCCTTGGCGAAGGGGAACGTCACGCGTCGAATCGTACGGCGTCGAGCGCCTGGTCGGTCAGGTCCGGCGCGTCGAAGGGCAGCCACCGGATGCGCGGGTCGCGGCGGAACCACGAGTCCTGACGGCGGGCGAACCGGCGCGTGCGGGCCACCGTCTCGGCCAACGCCTCCTCCTCGGTGAGCTCACCGAGGAGCATCCTCAACACCTGCCGGTAGCCCAACGCGCGGCTGGAGGTGCGCCCGTCAGCCAGCCCAGCCTTCTCCAGCCGGCGTACCTCGTCCACGAAGCCGGCGTCCCACATGCGTCGTACGCGCTGCTCGATCCGCTCGTCCAGGACATCGCGGGGTACGTCGACGCCGAGCTGGACGACCCGGTCGAAGGCATACGTCAGTCCCGGCAGCGACGTCTGGTAGGGCCGGCCGGTGATCTCGACGACCTCGAGGGCCCGCACCAGCCGGCGGCCGTTGCTCGCCAGGATCGCCGCAGCGGCTGCCGGGTCGACGGCAGCCAGCCGGTCGTGCAGCCAACGACTCCCGTTCGCCGCTAGCTCCTGCTCCAGCCTGGCACGGACCGCCTCGTCCGTGCCGGGGAAGTCGAACTCGTCGAGCACCGCCCGCAGGTACAGCGCCGACCCGCCCACCAGGATGGGGGTCACGTCGCGACGTCGGCACTCGCAGATCGCCGCTCTGGCCCAAGCCTGGAAGTCGGCGACCGTCGAGGGCTCGTCGACCCCGAGGAGGTCCAGCACATGGTGCGGCACACCGCGCCGCTCGGCCGACGCCAGCTTCGCGGTGCCGATGTCCATGCCGCGGTAGACCTGCATGGAGTCGCCGTTCACGACCTCCCCACCCAGGGCGTACGCCATCTCGACCGCCAGGCTGCTCTTGCCGGCTGCCGTCGGTCCCACCACCGCGACTACGGGTGGTGATGTGCTGCTGCTCTGCTCCATCTCTCAGCGGGGGGTGGTCGTTGAGTCGCTGGCCAGCCGCGTGAACTGCAAGCCCGCCGACGCCACGCGGGCGTACCTGCCGGTCGGTCTCATCGCCTGCCCTGGAGTCGTGCGGAGCCCAAGTGCCCTCACTGTCGGTGTCAGCCTAGGGTGGTTAGCGTGACCAGTTGCTATCGATAAGGTGACGATGTCGCTCCCAACCACACCTCGAGGAGACAGCATGGGATTCCTGGACAAGCTCAAGGAAACCGCCAACATGGCGAAGGAGAAGGCCACAGAGGCCGTCGACCAGCACGGCCCGCAGATCAAGGACGGCATCGGGAAGGCCGGGGGCTACCTGGACAAGAAGACCAAGGGCAAGTACTCCGACAAGATCGCCACGGGCACGCAGAAGGCCGGCGAGGCGGTGGACAACGCCAACAAGTCCGAGGAGCCGTCCGGCACGCCGATGGCGCCGGCGCCGCTACCCCCCGAGCCGCACCTGCACGAGCCCCCCGCGCACGAGCCACACCCGGGCACCCCGCCCCCGCCCCCCGGGCAGCCGGACCAGCCTCTCTGAAGCACCCCGGCGCGCGGCGGGTGACTGAGCGGTTCCGCGTCGTACCGGCCGCCTACGTGCTGCTCGTCCGCGGGAACGAGGTCCTGCTGCAGCTGCGCCAGAACACGGGGTACCGTGACGGGTTCTGGGCGGCCGCAGCAGCGGGCCACGTCGAGCAGGATGAGTCTGTCTTCGCCGCTGCGGTGCGCGAGGCTGCCGAGGAGCTCGGCATAGCGCTCCACGCCGCTGACCTCGTGCCGCTCTGCGCCATGCATCGCACGCATGGCAACCGCCGGGAGGTGGACGAGCGTGCTGACTTCTTCTTCAGCTGCCAGCGGTGGTCCGGAGTGCCTAGGGTGATGGAGGCCGGCAAGAACGCGCGGCTCGCCTGGTTCCCGCTCGACTCGTTGCCTGACCCCGTCGTACCCCACGAGCGGTTCGTCCTGGACGGGCTTTCCAGCGGGCAGCTGCCTGCGGTTGTGACGTTCGGCTTCTGACGGATCGTTCTCCGAAACGGCCGGATGGTCTGCCAAAGCCGGCGGATGGTCTGCCCAAGACGGCGGATCGTCTGCCAAAGACGGCGGATGGTCGGGTGGTGAATCGTCAGGAGTCGAAGCCGAGGCCGGCGCGGTCCAGAGCCCGCAGCCAGAGGTTGCGGCGGCCCTGATGGCTGTCGGCCCAGCGGAGGGACGCGCGGGTTGCCTGCACACCCAGCCACGCCAGCGGATCTGGTGGGAACGGCGGCGGCTTGCTCTGGACCATCGCGGTGGCGGTGCGCTCGGTCGGGGCGCCGGACAGCAGGTCGAGCATCACCTGGGCGGCGAAGCGCGTGGCGCCCACGCCGAGGCCGGTGAAGCCCGCCGCGTACGCCACCCGCCCGCGGTGCGCCGTACCGAAGAACGCGCAAAAGCGCCCGCAGACGTCGACCGCGCCGCCCCAGGCGTGCGTGAGCCGCACCCCGCCGAGCTGCGGGAACGTCGCGTCGAGGTGGTCCGCGAGCTTCTCGAAGGTGGCCCGGCGCACGTCGTATGACGGTTTGACCCGCCCGCCGAGGTAGTAGACGGCGTCGTAGCCGCCGAACAGGATCCGGCTGTCCGCCGTCAGCCGGTAGTAGTGGAACTGGTTGGCGATGTCGCCGATACCCTGCCGGTTCGCCCAGCCGATCGAGGCCAGCTCCGCGGTGGTGAGCGGCTCCGTGACGATCGCGTAGTCGTAGACCGGGATCACCAGCGGCCGCACCCGGAGCAGCGGCGAGCGGAACGCGTTCGTCCCGAGCGCCACCTGCCGAGCGGTGACCGTCACCTCTCCGGCCCTGACGACGACGCGACC
>JBBQKY010000135.1:0-7082 GCA_038327385.1 Propionibacteriales bacterium | reverse complement strand
AGTCATTTCGGGGCAGCGGGCCGGGAGCCGCCACGCGCCCCGGCGCCGGTGCACCGGCTTGCACTCGGGGTGTGCGAGTGCTAATAATGGATTAGCACTCTCGACCCGAGAGTGACAGCGATCGGCCCGATGAGGGCTTGGTGGTGCGCAGGAAGGTCTGGCGCAGCACCCGCCCGTCCGTCGCGGGCGTCGACCGATCGCACTCCACATTCCAAGCGCGGGAGGACTCGCGTAAATGTCGAAAATCATTGCGTTCAACGAGGAAGCCAGGCGGGGCCTCGAGCGAGGGATGAACACCCTCGCCGACGCCGTCAAGGTGACGCTCGGCCCCAAGGGCCGCAACGTCGTGCTCGAGAAGAAGTGGGGCGCGCCGACGATCACGAACGACGGTGTGTCCATTGCCAAGGAGATCGAGCTCGAGGACCCGTACGACAAGATCGGTGCCGAGCTCGTCAAGGAAGTAGCCAAGAAGACCGACGACGTCGCCGGTGACGGTACGACGACAGCCACCGTGCTGGCCCAGGCCATGGTGCGCGAGGGTCTGCGCAACGTCGCCGCCGGTGCCAACCCGATGGCCCTCAAGCGCGGCATCGAAGCCGCCGTCGAGGCAGTCATCGAGCAGCTGTTCGCAGCCGCAAAGGACGTCGAGACCAAGGAGCAGATTGCCGCCACGGCAGGGATCTCCGCAGGTGACTCCAGCGTCGGCGAGATCATCGCTGAGGCGATGGACAAGGTCGGCAAGGAAGGTGTCATCACCGTAGAGGAGAGCAACACCTTCGGCCTGGAGCTGGAGCTCACCGAAGGTATGCGCTTCGACAAGGGCTACATCTCGCCGTACTTCGTGACGGACGCGGAGCGCATGGAGGCGGTGCTCGAGGACCCCTACGTCCTCATCGCCAACGCCAAGGTGTCCGCCGTCAAGGACCTGCTGCCGATTCTCGAGAAGGTCATGCAGTCAGGCAAGCCGCTGCTCGTGCTCGCCGAGGACGTCGAAGGCGAGGCTCTCGCCACGATCGTCGTCAACAAGATCCGCGGCACGTTCAAGTCCGTCGCCGTCAAGGCTCCCGGGTTCGGTGACCGCCGCAAGGCAATGCTCGCCGACATCGCGATCCTCACCGGCGGACAGGTCATCAGCGAGGAAGTCGGGCTCAAGCTCGAGTCCACGAGCCTCGACCTGCTCGGTCAGGCCCGCAAGGTTGTCGTGACCAAGGACGAGACGACCATCGTCGAGGGGGCGGGTGACGTCGACCAGATCCAGGGTCGCGTCAACCAGATCCGCGCCGAGATCGAGAACAGCGACTCCGACTACGACCGCGAGAAGCTGCAGGAGCGGCTTGCCAAGCTTGCCGGCGGCGTGGCCGTCATCAAGGTCGGCGCCGCCACCGAGGTAGAGCTCAAGGAGCGCAAGCACCGCATCGAGGACGCCGTTCGCAACGCGAAGGCAGCCGTCGAAGAGGGCATCGTCGCCGGTGGTGGCGTCGCACTCGTGCAGGCGACCATCACGGCCTTCGAGAAGCTGGACCTGTCCGGCGACGAGGCGACCGGCGCTGCCATCGTCAAGTTCGCCGCGGAGGCTCCGCTCAAGCAGATCGCCATCAACGCCGGCCTCGAGGGTGGCGTCGTTGCTGAGAAGGTGCGCAACCTCGAAGCCGGCCACGGTCTCAACGCCGCGACCGGTGAGTACGTCGACATGCTGGCCGCCGGGATCAACGACCCGGTCAAGGTGACTCGCTCTGCGCTGCAGAACGCCGCCTCGATCGCTGCCTTGTTCCTCACCACGGAGGCAGTCGTCGCCGACAAGCCGGAGAAGGTCTCTGCCGGCGGTGGCGGTGGCGCTCCGGACATGGGCGGCATGGGCGGGATGGACTTCTGATCTGAGTCCGCTGCCTGCAAGCTCGCCAGACTAGGCATGGTGATGCCCCGACCAGCAACTGGTCGGGGCATCACCATGCCTGGCGAGTCGGCGCAAGTGGCGGCTGCCCACGCCCCTCCGGCAGGTCAGGTGAGGAATGCGGCCACCAGGCCGCCAAGGGCGGCGAGGTTGTAGCCACCTTCCTGGACGACCACCGTCGGAAGGTCGAGACCCGGGAGCAGGAGGGCGCCCGCCGCGGCGTACCCCGCCTCGGTGACCGCCAGTGGGCTCTCCGGGTCGTCCGCTGCGGCGTCGACACCGAGCGAGACGACGAGCGCGGTCGAGCCGTGCTGCCGGACGGAGCCGGCCAGCCGGCGTACGCCGTCAAGGAACTCCCTGTCCCCGCTGCCCGGTGCGAGTGCGACGTTCTCAGTGGTGCCTACGCCGTCGCCGCGACCGACCTCGGAGGCGTGCCCGACGACGTGCGGAAACCACCCGGCCCCCGGGTCGACGTGTACCGAGCCGTAGAACACGTCAGCGCGCTCGTAGAAGATCGCTGCTGTGCCGTTGCCGTGATGGGCGTCGACGTCGATGATCGCGACGCGATCGTGGCCGCCGTCGACCAACGCCTGGGCGGCAAGGGCTGCGTTGTTGATGTAGCACGATCCGCCGTAAGCGTCGGCCGTGACGTGGTGGCCAGGCGGGCGGCAGAGTGCATAGACGTGGCGTGCCTCGGCCGCGAGCACGAGATCGGCGGCGGTCAGCGCGCAGTCCGCGGCGGCCCGGATCGCCTCCCAGCTCCCCGGCCCGATGGTGGTCATCGTGTCGTAGCAGAACTGGCCGGCCAGGGCATGCACGGAGGTGGCCGACGTCGGGGTGATCGGTCCGAGCATGGCTGCCGTCGGGAAGAAGTACGGAACCACGCGGTCCTGCCCGTGATCGACGAAGCCACCGTCCACCCACGCGTCGTAGACGGTGGACAGATGGCGGACGAGCTCCGGCCTGTGGACGCTGTGCAACGAGCCGTCGTCGTGCGGCGCGGCCTCGATGAACGAGTGACCGGCGCACCGGAGGACCTTCTCGATGGCGGTCACCCGTTCGGGGAGCTCACTGCTGTCGAGGGGCATGCCGACCCACACCTCGCGGTCGGGCCGGTGCGCCAGGGTTGCCTCTGACCAGACGACGGGGATGGGGGTTTCGGCGTTCATGTTTCCTCTCACGGTGCGGTACGGCAGGATCAGATCATGCCACGCGTTACTGACTTGCGAATCAGTATCGGGAGCCTCCCATCCGGACCGACCAACTCCGTGCTGGACGTCGCAGGTGTTGGTGTCGGGCACGCGACGGTATGGCGCGACGAGCCCGATCCGCCCGACGCCCGAGGGGTGGCTCGAACCGGAGTGACCGTGGTCAGGCTGCGTGACGACCCGTTCCACGAGATGCTTCCGGCCGGTGGGGCGGTACTCAACGGCGCCGGTGAGTGCACGGGCTTCATCACTGCCGGCGAGTGGGGAACGTTGGAGACACCGGTCTTCCTGACATCGACGCTGCAGCTGGGTCGCGTGTACGACGCCGCCTGTGAGCTGATGCTCGAGCGATGGCCGGACGTGGCCGAGGACTTCATCATCCCGGTCGTGGGCGAGTGCGACGACTCGTTCCTGAACGACGCGCGGCGGATGCAGGTGTCGCGAGACGACGTGAAGACGGCGTGGGAGGCAGCGGATGCGTCGGTCGGCTCATCGAGCGCGCCCGCCGAAGGGGCCGTCGGGTCGGGCACCGGGATGAGCTGCCTGGGGTTCAAGGGTGGCATCGGCACGGCGTCCCGGGTCACCGAAGACGGCCACACCGTGGGCGTCCTGCTCATGACGAACTTCGGCACCCGTGACCAGCTGACGGTGGCCGGCGTGCCGGTCGGCCGGCTGCTCGGGCCGGAACCCGAACGCGGCCGGCGCAGTGACCGCAGACCTCCCGCCGGATCGTGCATCGGGCTCGTCGTCACGGACGCGCCGGTGGACGGGGCCGGATGCACCCGGCTCGCCCGACGTGTCGGCCTCGGCCTGGCCAGGACGGGTTCGGTGGCTCATCACGGCAGCGGCGAGATCTTCATGGCCACGTCAACTGGCGTTCGGGTGAGACGAGACGACCGGACATGGAGCACGCCGGTGGTGACCGGGCGCGGGTTCGACCCGCTCTTCGCCGCGGTGGTGGAGGCGAGCGAGGAAGCTGTCCTGAACTCGATCTTCATGTCACCTGCCGTGGTAGGGCGGGCGGGAAACACCTCGCCCGGCGTCCCTGTGGACCACGTCGTCCAGCTGCTGCGTGAGCACGGCGGATTCGACGCGTGAACCGCCCCGACCTGGACTCGCGCTGCCGCGAGGTCCGGATCCCGATGGACGACGGGATCCAGCTCGCGGCCACCCTCTACCTGCCGGACGGCGTCGACGGCCCGCAGCCGTGCATCCTCGAGGCGCTGCCCTACCGCAAGGACGACCTCACGTCGTCGTACCGGTCCGACTACGTGCGGCTGCGCGACGAGCACGGGTACGCCGTCTGCCGCCTCGACCTGCGCGGCACCGGCTCGTCGGGTGGCGACGCGACCGACGAGTACCCGCCGCGGGAGCAGCAGGACCTGCACCTCGTCATCGACTGGCTCGCCGGGCAATCCTGGTGCGACGCGAACATCGGGATGTACGGCACGTCGTACTCCGCCTTCAACTCGCTCCAGATGGCGTGTGAGCGCCCCGAGCACCTCAACGCGATCATCGCCATCTATGGCACCGACGACCGCTACACCGACGACGTGCACTACCGCGGTGGAATCCTCAAGGTGCTCGACCTGGTCGACTACTGCCACTACATGACGCCGATGAACGCGCTGCCACCAGTGCCGGCGGTGTGGGGCGCCGGCTGGCGCGAGGAGTGGCTACGGCGGATCGTAACGTTCGAGCCGTGGGCGCTGACCTGGCTGCGTGAGCAGCTCGACGGCCCGTACTGGCGGCACGGGTCGGTGCGACCGGACTACGAGCGGATCGCCTGCCCGACGATGGTGATCGCCGGGTGGGCCGATGGCTATCGGAACAACTCGTTCCGGCTGATGGAGCGCCTGCGAGCTCAGGGCGTGCCGCACCGGCTGCTCGCCGGACCGTGGGCACACGCCTCGACCAGCACCGCGCAGCCCGGTCCGCGGATCGACTCGATGCCCGAGATGGTGGCGTGGTGGGACCGCTGGCTGCGCGGCATCGATAACGGGGTCGACGACGGGCTGACCGAGGGCAGGCCGGCAGTGACGGCCTTCGTGAGGTTGTCGACCCGCCCGTCGGCGGTTCTCGACACGCACGAAGGTGTGTGGGTGCGGGAGGAGTGGCCGTGCCCGCGAGTCGAGGCTGACAGCCGGCCGCTGGACGCCCGCACGACGTACGCAGTGCGCGCCGACGTCGGAGTGGACGCGTGGATCGACTGTGCCGGGCACCTCCCCTGGGGTCAGAGCGGTGACCAGCGCTTCGACGATGCGGCGTCAATGACGTGGGAGTGGGACGCCCCGCTGTTGCCGCTTATGGGGCACCCGAAAGTGCGACTCCAAGTCTCTGCTGACGCGCCTGCGGCGTACGTCTGCGTGAAGCTGACCGACGTCTTCGCGGACGCGACGTCGGCGCTCGTCTCGCGGGGGACGCTGAACCTCGGCTGCCGTGACGGCTTCGACTCCTTCGACCCGCTGATACCGGGCGAGGTGCACGACGTGGAGGTCGAGCTCGACGCCTGCGCCTACGCGTTCATCCCCGGGCAGCGAATGCGGCTGTCGATCGCCGGCGCCGACTGGCCGAACACCGCGGCACCTCCGGTACCCGTCATGCTGACCGTCCATGGTGGGGAACTGGAGCTACCTTTGTGGTCGGGTCCCTCGCCGTATGCCGACCCGGTATTCGCGTCCGGCGGCAGCTCGACCGAGAACGCCGCCGGTATGACGTGGGCCGTCGAACGCGATGTGCTGGCGCGCACGACCTCCTGCCGAGTGGACCACGGGTCGACGTACAAGGTTCCCTACGGTGGAACGGTGACCGAGCACTACACGGGGCGGGTCACCGTCGACCAGGTGTGGTTTGAGCAGGCCACCAGCGCGGCGGCGACCTTCACGCTTCGCTGGCCGGACGTCGAGGTCTCCACGACAGCGACGATGGACGTGGCGATCTCGGCCGATGCGCTTGAGGTGAGCATCGAGCTCACCGCCCGCGAAGCCGGCGAGGACGGTTGCGCCACGGTCGCCACGCGCAGCTGGAACGAGAGGTTCCGCCGCGAGATCTGAGCGCCATCGATCCGCCGCGCGCACTCGACCTCCGGTCTCGGTCGATGAGCGCCATCGACCCGCTCGTGGCCTTGATCGTGCGAGTGTGACGACACGATTAATCTCAGTGAGACACTCGACACAGGTGGGAGGCTCGCCTGCCGCGGCGGTCTCGCTGGTCAGTCTTATCGCTGCAGAAGGAGAAATGGCCTTCATCAGCACTCTGGTGTGGCAAGGAGGGCTATGGTGCATCCGTTCCGTTTCGGTGTGGTGTTCACCGACGCGACGACGGGCAGTGAGTGGACGAAGTTCGCCCGACGGGTGGAGGGTCTCGGGTTTTCCACGTTGCTGGTCGCCGATCACTTTGCCAATGCCATGGCATGCACGCCCCTGCTGATAGCGGCGGCGACAGCTACCACGACGCTCCGCGTCGGTAGCTATGTGATGAACAACGACTTCCGGCATCCCGCGATGCTCGCCAAGGAGGTCGCCACTGTCGATGTCCTGTCCGGTGGTCGAGTCGAGCTCGGAATCGGGGCCGGCTGGCACAAGGGAGAATACGACCAGATCGGCCTCGGCTTCGACCCCGGATCCGTCCGGGCCGACCGCTTCGAAGAAGGTGTCGCGGTCCTGAAGAAGCTGTTCGCCGGCGGCGAGGTCCACCATAAGGGCGACTACTACGAGCTGAACGGTCTGGAAGGATTGCCCCTGCCCGTTCAGCAGCCATTGCCCCTGTTGATCGGCGGCGGCGGTCCGCGCATGATCCGCCTCGCTGCCCGAGAGGCGCAGATCGTTGGGTTTGTCCCGCCGTCACTGCCAGCCGGCGGGCTCGACCCAGCAGGATTCGGCGCGGCGGCGTTCCAGGACAAGATCAACGTCCTTGACGCCGCGCTCGAGGACCTGGGCCGCGCAGACCTACCCGAACGGAGCATCCTGATCTTTGAGATCGGC
>JBBQKY010000134.1:0-7181 GCA_038327385.1 Propionibacteriales bacterium | reverse complement strand
CAGTGGCTCAAAGCCGTCGGCGACGAGGTAGCCGTCGACGAGGCGCTGCTGGAGGTCTCCACCGACAAGGTCGACACCGAGATCCCGTCGCCGGTCGCCGGCACCCTCGTCGAGATCGTCGTCGCCGAGGACGAGACCGTCGAGGTCGGCGCGGTGCTCGCGCGCATCGGCTCCGGGTCGGCGGGGGCCGGGTCCTCGGCTGGTTCGCAGCGGCAGGATGAACCGGAGCCCGAGCCGGAGCCCGAGCCGGAGCCGGAACAGGCGCCGGAGCCGGAGCCACAACCCGAACCGCCGGCAAAGCAGGAGCCGACGAAAGCCGACTCAGCCGGGCAGCCGGAGCCGGTGAGCACGGCGCAGAGCGCAGCTCCCGCCCCTACCCGGGCGCCGGACGACGACACAGGTGCGGACGAGGGCGGTCGCAGCTACGTGACGCCCCTGGTCCGCAAGCTGGCGGCGAAGCACGACATCGACCTCGCCACCATCAGCGGCACCGGCGTCGGCGGACGGGTTCGCAAGCAGGACGTGCTGGCAGCCGCCGAGACGGCGCAGCGCGCCGCCGACGAGCAGCGGCAAGGGCAGCAGCCTGCCGCCGCCACCGGCACGCGGGCGGCGGCAGCAGCCGCCCCGACCCTCAGCCCGCTGCGCGGCAAGACAGAGAAGCTCAGCAGGCTCCGCAAGGTCATCGCGTCCCGGATGCTGGAGTCCCTGCAGACGTCGGCACAGCTCACGACCGTCGTCGAGGTGGACGTCACCGCGATCTCCCGGCTGCGTAACCGCGTCAAGGCGGGTTTCGAGCAGCGGGAAGGCGTCAAGCTGTCGTTCCTGCCGTTCTTTGCAAAGGCGACGATCGACGCCCTGAAGACCTACCCGCAGGTCAACGCGTCGATCGACACCGACGAGGGGACGGTCACCTACCACGACGGCGAGCACCTCGGCATAGCGGTCGACACCGAGCGTGGCCTCCTCGTCCCGGTGATCCGGGACGCCGGCGACCTGTCGATCGCGGGTATCGCGCGCAAGATCCAGGACCTGGCGGTGCGGACGCGGGAAGGCAAGGTCAGCCCCGACGAGCTATCTGGCGGTACATTCACGCTCACCAACACCGGGAGCCGCGGAGCGCTCTTCGACACTCCGATCATCAACCAGCCGCAGGTGGGGATCCTGGGCACCGGCACGGTGGTGAAGCGGCCGGTCGTCATCGACGACCCGAACCTGGGCGAGACGATCGCCGTACGGCAGATGGTCTACCTCGCCCTTACCTACGACCACCGGCTCGTCGACGGCGCCGACGCGGCGCGCTTCCTCACGACGATCAAGCAGCGCCTGGAGGAGGCGAACTTCGAGTCGGAGCTCGGCCTGTGACCGATGCGACGAAGCGGCCCTGGTCTGCGGCCAGCTCGAGCTGAAGCGGGAGGCGCTCCCACCGGCACCGGAAGACCAGATCCCTGTCGTCCCCGTCACCGGTGACCACGTGGTCCCACGAGCTCGTCCCCCCGTCGGGCGCGACGAGATGGACGAAGGTGGTGATCGACGGCCCCCCGGGGTCATGCAGACCCAGCTCGACCGACCCGACCTGCTCGACGAAGGTCAGCCCGCTCAGGCCGGTCTCCTCCGCGGTCTCGCGGAGCGCCGCATCGGTGATCGCCTCGAACCGCCTCATCGTGCCGGCCGGAACCTGCGTCCCTGACGGGGCTGCCGGGGCGTCGTCGGCGTGGTCGAAGACGAGCAGCTCGTCGCCGTCGTGCGTCGTCCGGGTGACGTAGCAGGCCACCCGCTGCCGAAACCCGTAGATCGTCATGGCCCGACGGTACCGACCGTCCCGCCGCCCGACTGCTCGCGCCCGGTAGCAGGATGGAGGGTATGAAGATCTTGCTGGCGGGTGCTTCTGGGTTTCTCGGTACGGCGCTGCGGCGCCGCCTGACGGGGATGGGACATGTCACGACCCGGCTGGTCAGGGCCGATCCGGACGGGCCAGAGCAGTACCGCTGGGACCCCTACCAGGGCGACCTTCCAGCCGAGGCGCTGGCGGGGGTCGGGGCGGTCGTGAACCTCGCGGGCGCCCCGATCGCGCACTGGCCGTGGACCGCGTCGTACCGCAAGCAGCTCCTGACCAGCCGGGTGGCGACGACTCAGACGCTCGCGACGGCTGTCAGCCGCCTCGACGCGCCACTGCCGGCACTGGTGAACGCCAGCGGCGTCGGGCTGTATGGGCCAGACCGCGGCGACGAGCAGCTGGACGAGGACTCCACGCCCGGCGACGGGTTCCTTGCCGATGTGGTCGCGCAGTGGGAGGCGGCCACTCGTGCCGCGCTCGACGCGGGCGCTCGCGTGGTCCTGGCGCGCACAGCGGTCGTCCTCGACAAGGCCGGGGGTGCGCTGCCGGTGCTGCGCCGGCCGTTCATGCTCGGCGTCGGTGGACGGCTGGGCAGCGGCCGACAGTGGTTCCCGACCGTGAGCCTGGACGACTACCTGACGGCGCTGACCCGAGCCGTGAGCGACGAGGGGATGACCGGTCCCTACAACGTCGTCGCGCCCCAGCCCGCAACCAACGCCGAGCTCACGAAGCTGATGGGCGAGCTGCTGCATCGCCCCACCCTCATGCGGGTGCCGGCCTTCGCGCTCGAGAGGGTCCTGGGTGACCTGTCTGGTGAGATGCTCGGCAGCCTCAAGGTCACGCCACGGCGCCTGCTCGAGTCGGGGTTCGAGTTCGCGCACCCCGATCTGGAGAGCCAGCTGCGGGCGGCTCTTATTTAACCGGGGGTGATGCTGGCGATCCGCCATCCGCCGGGAGTCGTCACGAGCTGGATACGGTGGCGGGTCGGCAGGTCGTGCGGGAGCGGTCGGGAATGCCCGGATGCGTCGCGAGCCACCGCCGGTGCCAGTCTGTCGACGACGAGCAGGGAGGCGCGGTCGGGCAGCTCGCGCTGCACTGCTACGACGGAGAAGCGCATCGAGACGCCGACGACCCGCAGACCGCGGTTGAGGTAGGCGCGCAGCATGCCCCGGTCGAGCGCCAGCTCGGGAGACCCGGCCCGGTACACGGAGCTCAGGAGCTGCGGCTTGCCCACTCGCCAGGCCGCGGCGCGGCGCGCACAGAGCTGCCGGAGCACCTCCGACCATCGAGGATCACGATTCGTACTGTCCCCGCGACGCCGATCCGCCGGAGTGGGCGCGAGGGAACGGCTTGCCGGGGGGGCGGCGGCAGCCGGACGGGTAGCCAGCGACGTACCCGTACGCCGGTCGACCGTCACGCCGCGATGGTCTAAGCCTGGTCGCAGCAGCACAACGAGGGTGGCGGCAAGGGCCACGCCCGCCACGACGACGACTGCCATCAGTCTCCAGGACCGCAGTCCGCCCCGACCGCGGCTTACGTGACTGGCCATCCGCCAAGCCTGCCCGAGTTCGGTCGGCGCCGGCGCGAGTTGTCCACAGGCAGGTCGGACCTGCGGCTCTGGCCGCCGCGCATACTCGCCGGCCGGCCGGCCCTCCGCACGCCACTAGTCTTGGTTGGGTGGCGACGGCTGGGCAGCGGGCATGGATCGCGCCTGGCGCCACTACGGAGATGCTGCGGTTCCTGCGGCTCGGGTACGGCGACACGCCGGTCGAGTATGAGGAGGCGTGGCAGCTGCAGGGACGGCTGCACGCCCAGCGGGTGGACGACGAGGTCCCTGACACCGTGCTGTTGCTCGAGCATCCGTTCGTCTACACGGCAGGCCGGCGCACCGAGCCCCAGGACCGCCCGCCGCTGGGAACTCCAGTCGTGGACGTCGACCGAGGCGGGAAGATCACCTGGCACGGCCCCGGCCAGCTTGTCGCCTACCCGATCACGAAGCTGCCCCCCCACGTGTACGTGGTCGACTACGTCCGGCGTCTCGAGGAGGCACTGATCCGGGTGTGCGCCGAGCTTGGTCTGCGGGCCGGGCGGGTGCCGGGGCGCAGCGGTGTCTGGCTCAGCGCGGACGGCGCTCAGCCCGAACGCAAGGTCGCAGCGCTCGGCGTCCGGGTGTCACGTGGCGTCACCATGCACGGCCTCGAGCTCAACTGCGACAACACCATGGCCGGTTTCGATGCCATCATCCCGTGCGGCATCGCCGACGCGGGTGTGACGACCCTCAGCCGTGAGCTGGGTCGCCGTATTACGGTGACGCAGGCGGACCCGCTCCTGGAGCGTCACCTGCGCGACCTGCTCAGCTGGTCGCCGTACGACCGCTCCCCCGACATCGTCCGCCGCTGATCCCGCTGATCCGAGCTGATCCGAGCTGATCGCGCTGTCGAACCAGCGGCCGCCGATCTCGCGTTCAGCGCCTGTGCGCGGAAGTGGTGATGCCGACGGCCATTCCGGTCTCGACTTCCGCGCCTCTGCGCGGAAGTCGTGGCCGGGTCAGCGCGTCGAACGACAAGGCGCGGGGCTGCGCCGCCAGCGTAGGCTGGCGCTGTGACGATAGCCGCGGACGGACGCAAGATGCTGCGCCTCGAGGTGCGCAACGCCGAGACTCCCATCGAGCGCAAACCGGCATGGATCAAGACCCGCGCGAAGATGGGTCCGGACTACCAGCAGCTCCAGTCCCTGGTGAAGCGCGAGGGGCTGCACACGGTCTGCCAAGAGGCAGCCTGCCCCAACATCTTCGAGTGTTGGGAGGACCGGGAGGCGACGTTCCTCATCGGTGGGGACCAGTGCACTCGACGCTGCGACTTCTGTCAGATCGACACCGGCAAGCCGCCCTCCCTCGACGTCGAGGAGCCGAGGCGGGTAGCCGAGAGCGTCCGGCAGATGGAGCTTCGGTACGCGACCGTCACCGGGGTCTGCCGAGACGACCTGCCTGACGAGGGCGCGTGGTTGTATGCCGAGACGATCCGGCAGATCCACGACCTGAACCCCGGGGTGGGTGTCGAGATGCTCGCTCCCGACTTCAGCGGCAACCCCGACCTGCTCGGTCAGCTCTTCGAGGCCGGTCCCGAGGTGTTCGCGCACAACATCGAGACGGTGCCGAGGATCTTCCGGCGGATCCGGCCCGGGTTCCGCTACGAGCGCTCGCTCGACGTCCTGGCGATGGCCCATCGCGTCGGCCTGGTCACGAAGTCAAACCTAATCCTGGGCATGGGCGAGACCCGCGGAGAGGTCAGTGGGGCGATGCAGGAGCTTCGGTCCGTCGGGACGGACCTGCTGACGATCACCCAGTACCTGCGCCCGTCCGCTCGCCACCACCCGATCGAGCGCTGGGTCAAGCCCGAGGAGTTCGTGGCGCTGCACGACGAGGCGCTCGCGCTCGGCTTCGCGGGCGTGATGAGCGGACCACTTGTGCGGTCGTCGTACCGGGCCGGTCGCCTCTACCAGCAGGCGCTCGAGTCACGACGCCTCGCCGATACCACGATCTCCTGACCCAATGCCCTGACCCCCCGATCTCCTGACCCGACGACGTAGAAAGCGGTATGACGATGGCACTCAAGGGTTTGCGAGGCAGGGGCGCGGCGAAGCCGGCCGGAGCCACGAAGGTCGAGCCCGCGGCCAAGAAGGAGGGGGCGGTCCGGCGCATCGTCGCGGCGTACAAGATGACGAGGAAGCGTGACCGGCGAGTAGGGCTGGTGACTCTCGCCTGGTTCCTCGGGGTCGGCATCGTCGTCGGTGGGCTGCTGTCGCTGCTGCTGCCGTGGTACATCGGTGCGGTCACCGGCGTCATGGCTGGGGCGCTCGCCTGGCTGATCGTCTTCGGGCGAAGGGCCGAGCGCGCGGCGTACGCCGAGGTGGAAGGCCGACCGGGAGCGGCGGGTGCTGCGCTAGGCATCCTCCGCAAGGGCTGGCAGGTCCAGCAGGCGGTCGCCGTCACTAAGAACCAGGACCTGATCCACCGGGTTGTGGGCAAGCCGGGGGTCATTCTCGTCGGTGAGGGCAACGTCAGTCGGGTGCGAAACCTGCTCGCGGTGGAGAAGAAGAAGCACGCCCGCGTCGTCGGAGACGTGCCGATCTACGACGTGGTGGTCGGGGAGGGCGGCGACGACACGGTCACCGTGCCGGCACTCGCCAAGCACATCCAGAAGCTGCCGCGCAATATCACGCCCGCCGACATCACCGATGTGATGCAGCGGCTGCGGGCGCTCGACGCGATGCGGCCGCAGATTCCGGTTCCCAAGGGTCCCATGCCGACGACGGCCAAGCAGGCGAGAGCGGCGATGCGCGGTCCCCAGCGCGGCCGCTGAGCCGCTGGCCGCCCCTCCCATCCGATTCAGTCGGGTCCCGGCGTGGATCCGGATGGGCTATCGCCGTACGGCGATCGAGTCGGTGGCCAGGTCGTGGAGGCCACGCTGGTCGCCGTTGTAGATGACGGCCGGAATCACCAGGCAGATCAACGCGGTGCGCGCTGCTGCCCGGAGCGGGTCGAGTCGGGCGCCGGTCAGCCGGCGGACCTGCACCCTCATGAGAAGCTGGCCGGCTGAGCCGCCCAGTGTCGCCGTCAGCGCGATGGCCTCGATCGCGAAGGCGGCCAGCGGCAACCACCGGTCGAAACCCTCCGGCGGCGACAGCACGCTGCGGCCCGTGAAGAAGCTGACGACCAGCGTCGAGGCAATCCAGTCGATGAAGAGCGCCAGCACGCGGCGTCCCCATCCCGCGACCGCGCCCGGACCGGATCGGGGAAGGCCCAGGCGCCGCCCGGGCCAGTCGGGATCGGCCGGCCCCGCACCGGTCGGCGTCACCACGCGGGCAACGTAACACGGTGGAAACACGGTGGACACGGTGGGGAAACCCGAGACGCCTATCGTGACGACAACCACGAGGAGGGGCGTGCCCGGACGGCAGGCCCACAAGGAGGACCGATGTTCGCCGACCGCGAGGCGCTGCTCGCCTATGTCCGGAGCGAAGGCGTCGAGTTCATCGACGTACGCTTCTGCGACCTGCCGGGGGTGATGCAGCACTTCACCGTTCCGGTGTCGTCATTCGGGCCGGACGTGTTCGACGAGGGCCTGATGTTCGACGGGTCCTCGATCCGGGGGTTCCAGGCGATCCACGAGTCGGACATGGCGCTGTTGCCGGACGCCACGACGGCGTACCTCGACCCCTTCCGCACCCACAAGACCCTCGTCATCAACTTCTTCATCCACGATCCGCTGACCAAGGAGGCGTACAGCCGCGACCCGCGCAACATCGCCAAGAAGGCGCAGGCCTACCTGTCGAGCACCGGGATCGG
>JBBQKY010000133.1:0-7240 GCA_038327385.1 Propionibacteriales bacterium | reverse complement strand
ACCGCCCGTCACGTTGACGAAGTTCGCTACATAGCCGTTGCCTGCGCCCAGCCCCTCGTCCGGTGGCTCGAGGTTGAAACCGGCGGCAGCTCGGTTCTGGATGGCGTCGATGCCGTCGAAGCTGTGAAGCAAGCTCCCGGTGTCGTTCGCGGGCTGGACTCCGGAGATCTGCTGCGCGCCTTGCACGGTCGGCGTGACCGCGGTCTTCGCGGCCGGTGCCGGTGGGCGAAGCAGCGGCAGCTGTCGTGGTTTGCGGCTGGATGATCCGGCCGACCCAAGCAGAGCCGGATGAGTCACCCCCACCCGCTGGACGGTGCCGCGGGTAGCCCCCGAGGCGCCACTGCTAGCCGGTGTCGTGCCGGTCCTTGGTGACGAGGCTCCGAGGCCCTGCGGAGCCGCCTGCGCCGACATCGCGCCAACCAGCACAAAGGCCGCCGCCGCGGCCACCCCGCCGCGGCTCAGGCGCCTTCCACGAACTGAATCATTACCACGCATTATGGGTACCCCCTGATCAGCCCGAAGAATCCGCCATCGGCGACGGCTCGGACTTCCTGGACAGGACTACCTTCCCACGACCGATTCTGTCAACACCCCTCGGGCTGGTCGCTCAGCGCATCGCAGAGCCAGGAGCCGAGAAAGCCTGCGCCCCCGTCACGACGGCGCGCCACCACCCGAGGGCGGACTCCTGAGGTGGACGTCATGATGAGCGCATGCTGCACTTGCGCCTTCGGGTCCCGTCCGAGCAGGCGGACGACGTCACTGCGTTCCTCTGCGACGAACCCACGGTCACCGATGTCGCGGTAATACCGCATGCCTACGTCAAACCGGAGGGTGCGCTCGTCATGGCGCACGTGGCAAGGGAAAGCGCCCAGAGCGTGATCTCGTCCCTGCGCTCGCGCGGGCTGGTGAGCGACGGCTTCATTGCCCTCACCGAGACGGACACCGTGATGGGCGACGCCGCGCAGCGCGCCGAGAAGGCGGCCCCCGGGAACCCGATCGACGGCGTGATCTGGGACCTGATCGAGGACCGGGCCCGTGACGACATCCGGTTGTCATGGGCCTTCGTATCCTTCCTCACCCTCGCCACCCTGATCGCCGCCGTGGGTCGGCTGCTCGACCAGCCGATTCTCATCGTCGGGGCGATGGTGGTCGGGCCCGAGTTCGCCGCCGTCGCGGGCATCTGTTTCGCCTTGGCACGCCCTCGCCCGGCACTCCTGCCGACGTCCCTCACGACCCTCTTCGGCGGGTTCGCGATCGCGACCGCGGTGGCGACCGTGCTGGCCGGTGTGGTGCATCTCTTCGGCGGCTTCTCCACCGACCAGGTCGCGCATGCTCCGCAGACACAGTTCATCGTGCAGCCGGACATCTGGTCGTTCGTCATCGCTATGCTCGCTGGCTGCGCCGGCGCTCTTTCTCTCACCACGTCCAAGTCGGCGACGCTGGTGGGCGTCTTCATCTCGGTCACGACGGTTCCGGCCATCGGCACGTTGTCGCTGTCGTTGGCAACCGGCGACGGCACGGACGCCCGTGAGTCGCTGCTGCAGCTCGGTATCAACCTCGTCGGCCTCGTGCTGGCGGGGACAGCGACCCTGGTCATCCAGAAACTGGTGTGGCAACACGTCCGTCCGGCGACGGCTGAGCGAGTGGAGAGCAGCTGATGGCAGCTGCGCTCGGCCGAGCTAGGCCGAAGCGCGGGTCATCGGTTGCGGAAGTGCTTGCGGATCGCCTGGCCGTAGCCGGTCGGCGTCCCGTCGTACGACGTGATCAGCGCGGGGCCGCTGGTGCAGCTCCAGGTGTCCCAGGTCCACGCGAGGTATGAGACGCCGTGCGAGTCGAGCCACTTCATGAGCGGTCCGACGTAGCCGCCGGCGCAGTCGGTCTCGCCGATCTCCGTCGCCACGACGGGCGCGCGCCTCGCGACCTTCGCAACGCTGGCGTCCCAGCAGCCCTGGGTGTTGCAGCCGCTGAAGTCGTAGGTGTGAAAGGCCGCCGCGAGCTGGCCCGCTGAGTCCGTCGGCCGGTGCGCCAGCCAGTGGGTCAGGTCGCTCGACCAGCCGAGCCCGCCCGCGAGTACGACGTTCGTGGCACCGGTCCGGCGTACGGCGCTCAGCATCTGCTGCATCCCCGCGGTCCGCCACCCGTCTGCGGTCAGGCAGCCGTGCAGCCAGCACCTCCAGCTGATGTCGTGCGGCTCGTTGAAGAGCTCGAACAGCACGGCCGGGTCGTCCTTGAACGTGTTGGCTACCTTGCGCCAGAAAGTGGGCGAGTGATCCGCGTCGGCCATCACCTGTTGGCCGAGGGCGAGCTCGCTACCGGGTGCACTCAGGTGCAGCTCCAGGTCAACGAGCAGACCGTGAGACTCCAGGCGCCCGACGAAGGCCGCGATCGCGCTCCGGTACGCCGCGCCGCCGTAAGCCGGGTTCACCCCGTCGATACCGAGCCAGCAGTCCTCGTTGAGCGGCAGCCGAACGACGGCCGGTGCCCAGGACGTCATCGCCGTGATAGATGCGTCGTCGACCGGACCGTCGAAGATGCCCCAGCCCTGCGCACACGCACACTCCGAACCCGACCGGTTGAGGCCGAGCAGCTGGACGACGTTCCCGTTGCGGTCGACGAGGTGGTGGCCCTTCACCCGGACGGCGTCGGGCGTCTGCTGGCTGACGCGCAGAGATTGGCTGACGCGCAGAGATGTGGTCGGCGAGACGGCGGGATCGGCCGGTGCGGCGGAGATCCCGAGAAGGCCCAGCGAGAGAACCACAGCAGCGCATCGTCCAGGTTTTTGCATAATGTCACGGTAGGCGCAATATTGCCGCCGGGCTAGTAGGCCGAGACATGGGTGGGCAAGGACCTGGCATAGGGTGCTGAGAAGGCACGGGCTCAACACGCCATCGTCAAACGTCGGAGACCACATGCGGCCAGCCGCGGGGATGGCGGGATTGGCGTCTGTCGTGCTCATCGTGCTGGCCGGCTGCTCCGCCTCCGTCCCGCGGGTCTCCGCGACGTACAGCAGCTCTGACGGGGCGGGCCACCCCCGCACTGATACGCCGTCAGCCACCGTCGCTCCGCGCCCGAGCCGACCGGTCACGATCGCGTTCGCCGGTGACGTGCACTTCGAGTCGTTCCTCGCGGCGCGTCTGGAGCATCCGCAGAGCGCGATGGGACCGCTTTCTCGGGCATTGGCGGCGGCCGACGTGTCGATAGTCAACCTGGAGACGGCGGTGACGACGCGGGGGTCGCCGCAACCCAAGGAGTACCAGTTCCGCGCACCGCCGATCGTGTTCACCGCGTTGAAAGATGCCGGCATCGACGTCGCGACGATGGGCAACAACCACGCCCTGGACTATGGCCCGGTGAGCGCTCCCGACGCGCTGTCATCGGCGAAGGCCGCCGCTATGCCGGTCGTCGGACTCGGAGAGAACGCTGCGCAGGCCTACGCTCCCTGGATCACGACGGTGCACGGTCAGCGCATCGCGTTCCTGGCGGCGACGGCGGTGATGGACCCGTCATCCCTCGCCGCCACCTGGTCGGCAACCTCCACCCAGGCGGGTGTCGCAACCGCACTGGACGGCGACAACGCGGCAATCGTCGGAGCCGTCCGGGCAGTGCGTCCGAACGTGGACACTGTCGTGGTCGACTTGCACTACGGCAGCGATCTGACCCCCTGCCCCACCGAGATCCAGCGCAAGCTGGCCGACGACCTCGTCCGCGCCGGCGCCGACATCGTCGTCGGTCAGCACGCGCACATCCTGCTGGGTGGCGGATACAACGGGTCGGCGTACGTCGACTACGGGATGGGCAACTTCGAGTTCTACGTCTCCAACGGCGGCGTGACCGCCCACACCGGAATCCTGCTGCTAACCGTCGACGGCAGGCATGTCACGAACCCGACCTGGGTCCCGGGCGAGATCGTCGACGGGCTGCCGACCCGGCTCACCGGTGGAGCGGCCACGCAGGCGATCAGCCGATGGAACAGCCTGCGCCCGTGCTCGGGCCTCACCAGCCGGCCGAGTCCGGCTGCTCGGTAACCCGCGCTTCGGCTGCGCGCTCGACAGCGCGGTTCAACGTCGTACGACGGAGTCGTTGGCCGGTGGCGGCGCGGGGCCGGGCTGGCAGGAGGGGCACCAGAAGGTGACCCTGTCCTCGGTCGTGTCGCCCCCTTGGCGCGTCAGCCGGATGGGGGTGCCGCAGCGGCGGCACGGACGGCCACGTCGCTCGAAGACGTAGGCGCTCTGACCCGGTCGGGTGTTCCCCGTGGTCACCTGCTCCCACCGCTCCCGGTTCATGTAGAGCAGTCGTTGGCCGAGGTCGACCATCGCCCGCAGGTCTGCCACGTCGCTGACCCGGGTCCACGGCGACACCCCACGCAGGAACAACAGCTCACACTTGTACAGGTTGCCGATACCGGCAAGGTTGCGCTGGTCGACGAGAGCCGCCGCGATCTCGCGTTCCGGTCGCGCCGCCAGTCGCCGTACCGCCTCCTCGGGATCCCAGTCGGGACCGAGCAGGTCCGGCCCGAGGTGACCGACCAGCGACTCCTCCTGGTCCGTCGGCACCAGCGCGATCTCGTGCAGGTGGAACCCGACCGCGACGGCCTGCGGCGTCGTCAGCACGATCCGGATCGTGTGGGCAGGCCGCCCGCTCCACCGCTGCCCCGGCTGGAACACCCGCCACGTGCCGTCCATCCGCAGATGCGTGCGAAGCGTCCAGTCACCGCGCTCGGGTGTGCGCACCCGGGCCAGCAGATGCTTGCCGCGGCTGCGGACCTCGATTACGTCGCTCCCGGCCAGGCTCGTCGTGGCAAGCGCCGGGGTCCGGAAGTCGGAGGACACCAGGCGCCGGCCGGCAAGGGCGCGGTCGAGTCGGCGCGCATGCAGCCAGACCGTGTCGCCTTCGGGCACTCGAGGCCTCCTGCGGTCGCCGCGTCGGACCGGCCAGGCTACTCGGGGTCAGCAGTCGACCTGGGCTGGGTCGAGGACCGGTCCGGCGGACCGTGGCTCGTCTGCCGAGCGGGGGCGGCGGTTGACGAGGTACGAGCCCGATACAACGAGCCCGAAGCCGACAACGGTCCACGCCGTCAAAGCCTCGCCCAGCACCACGACCCCAGCGGCCACGGCTACGGCGGGGTTGACATAGGTGATCGTCGTGGCCCGGACAGGCCCGATCTCGGCGACGAGTGTGAACAGCATCAGGAACGCGGCGGCAGTGCAGACCGTCGACAAGAGCAGCACGGACGTGACGACCGACGCTGACGGCACCGACGTGGGAACGCCGTCTCCGGCCAGGACCAGCGGCACGTAGATAAGAGAGGTGAGGGTCAGGGCCGTCGCGATCACCCCGATGGCCGGCAGCGTACCGAGGTGTCGGGACAGGATCGCCGGGCCGATCGCATATCCGAGCACCGTCACCCCCACTTCGGCCACCGCACCGAGGTCGGTGCCGCCAACGTCGAGGCCCACCAGCGCCGCCACACCCGCGATGCCGAGCCCGAGGCCGAGCCACGCCGTTCCACCCAGCCGCTCACCACGTCCGCCGAGAAAAGCGACGCCCACACCGACGATGGGCACTGCGGCGATCAGCAGCCCGGTCGTCGAGCTCGGCAGGTGCCGCTCCGCGTCGCCGAGCGTTATCCAGGGAACGGCTATCTCGAAAATGGTGAAGGCCACCAGCGGCTTCCAGTGCCGAAGAGCGGGGAGTACGGCGCCCTGGGCGGCGGCAACTGGCAGCAGCAGAGCCGCGGCAACCGCCGTCCGGTCCAGCACCAGCTCGGCAGGCGAGAGCTCGCGGACGGCTACCTTGATCAGCAGGTAGGGGATGCCCCACGCGACGCCCAGCCCGATGAAGCACAGCAATGCTCGACGACTCACAGGGGTCATTGTGCTCTGCCGCGCCGACAGCGACGAGGGTCGCCAGCTGCCGGCCGATACTGTCGGGTGACAGCGTGCGCTCGACCGAAGGATGGGGATGGACAGCCACGACGTCGTCGTGATCGGAGCCGGTCTCGCTGGGCTGACGTGCGCCGCCGAGCTGTCGCGCAGGGGGCTCGACGTCGTCGTCCTGGAGGCGTCCGACGCCGTCGGCGGCCGGATCCGGACCGACCACGTCGACGACATGCTCCTCGACCGCGGGTTCCAGCTGCTCAACCCGGCGTACCCGGCGTTGAAGGGGGTGGTGGATATGCCTTCGCTCGACCTGCAGTGCTTCGACGCGGGCGTCCTGGTCGCGTCCGCGGGCCAGCGGACCGCACTGGCGGACCCGGTTCGCTCGCCCCGAGACGTGCTGCAGGCACTGAAGGGCTCGACGGGGTCGATCGTCGAGAAGGCGTGCTTTGCGTCGTACGCGCTGCGTTGCGCCGTTGCCCCACCCAGCCGGCTCCGGGCGCTGGACGACATCGCCTACGGGGCTGCCCTGGACCACGCTCACGTGAGCGGGAGGCTGCGGCGGTCGGTGCTCGAGCCGTTCCTCGCGGGAGTGCTGGCGGAGGACGACCAGCAGACCTCGCGGCGCTTCGTCGACATGCTGTTGCGCACATTCGCGCGCGGCGTTCCAGGGTTGCCGGCGAGCGGCATGCAGGCGTTGCCGGAACAGGTCGCGAGCCAGCTGCCGGCCGGCTCGGTGCGCCTCGGTGTCCGCGCCTCGAGCGTCCAAACCGGGACGGTGCGCTCAGATGCGGGTGAGCTCCGCGGCCGCGCCGTCGTTGTTGCGACTGACCCGCGGACAGCTGCCAGTCTTACGGACCTACCGGAACCTCACATGCGCGGGCTCACCACCTTCTACCACCGGGCTCCCACGTCGCCGAGCAGCCGCCGTCTGCTCCATGTCGACGGGGACCGGCGCGGCCCCGTCGTCAACAGCGCCGTCGTGTCCGACATCGCGAAGCGCTACTGCCCGAGTGGTGCACTCGTGGCGTCGACGATCCTGGGGGCCGGCGACAGTTCGACTGTCGTGATGGCTGTCGAGAGACAGCTCGCTGAGATATACGCCGCTGACGTGAACGCCTGGGAGCTGGTCGCGACGTACCCCATCCCCGCCGCGCTGCCCGCCATGCTCCCTCCGCTGAACATGCGGCAACCTGTCGGCCTCGGAGATTGTCTCTTCGTCGCCGGCGACCACCGCGACACCGCGTCGATCCAGGGCGCGATCGTCTCAGGTCGGCGGGCAGCCGCTGCCGTACGACGATCGCTGACCGCGGCTTAAGCTCGCTCCTTCGATCGGCGCCCGCCCCCACCGCCAGAGATCCGAC